>JANONH010000653.1:0-1742 GCA_031420735.1 Methylibium sp. | reverse complement strand
CTTGTCGCCGCTCCTCATGATGAGGCGCATCTGCGTGTAGTCCTCGGGCTTGCCGATGCCGTAGATCGCACTCACCGACGCCACGACGATGGTGTCGCGCCGCTCCAGCACGCTCTTGGTGGCCGACAGGCGCATCTGCTCGATGTGCTCGTTGATGGCGCTGTCTTTCTCGATGAAGAGATCGCGCTGCGGCACGTAGGCTTCGGGCTGGTAGTAGTCGTAGTAGCTCACGAAGTACTCGACCGCGTTCTTCGGAAAGAACTCGCGAAACTCGCTGTAGAGCTGGGCGGCGAGCGTCTTGTTGGGCGCGAACACGATGGCCGGGCGGCCGAGCCGCGCAATCACATTGGCCATGGTGAAGGTCTTGCCCGATCCGGTGACGCCCAGCAGGGTCTGGAACACCTCGCCGTCCTCAATGCCCTCCACCAGCTTGTCGATGGCCGCGGGCTGGTCGCCCGCCGGCGGATAAGGCATGAAGAGCTGAAAGGGCGAGCCGGGAAAGCTCGCGAACTCGCCGCGCGCGGGGTCCACGGGCAGCACGCCGGAGGTCTCGATCGGCAAGGGATTCATGGTCGCTAGAATTCCGGCGCTGTAAAGGCGCTAAAAACCCGAAAGGGTAGCCCATGCACGCCGAGCGTCCCTGCGTGGCCCCAACAACCCCCGAGAAACCCCGAGAAGCCGCTCATGTCTGCACTGTTTGCCGCCGTCGAAATGGCCCCGCGCGACCCGATCCTCGGGCTCAACGAGCAATTCAACGCCGACCCGAACCCGGCCAAGGTCAACCTGGGCGTGGGCGTCTACTACGACGCCAACGGCAAGCTGCCCTTGCTCGAATGCGTGGCGAGTGCCGAGAAGCGCATGCTCGAGGCCCCCAAGGCGCGCGGCTACCTGCCCATCGACGGCATCGCTGCCTACGACAAAGCGGTGCAAGGGCTGGTGTTCGGCGCCGCAGCGGCCCAAAGCGGGCGCATCGCCACCGTGCAGGCCCTGGGTGGCACCGGCGGCCTCAAGGTCGGCGCCGACTTTCTGCGCCGCCTCGTCCCAGAGGCGGGTGTGCTGATCAGCGACCCGAGCTGGGAGAACCACCGGGCTTTGTTCACCCAGGCCGGCTTCAAGGTCGCCAGCTACCCTTATTACGACGCGGCGCGGCGCGGCATCGCTTTCGAGGCCCTGCTGGGTGCGCTGGGCAGCGCCGAGCCGGGCACGGTGGTGGTGCTGCACGCCTGCTGCCACAACCCGACCGGCTGCGATCTCACGCCCGCGCAGTGGGCCCAAGTGATCGCCGTCCTCGGCTCACGCAGCCTCGTGCCCTTTCTCGACATGGCCTACCAGGGCTTCGGCCAGGGCCTGCAGGAAGACGGCGCTGTGGTGCAGCAGTTTCTGGCCGCCGGACTCGACTTCTTCGTGGCCACCAGTTTTTCGAAGAGCTTCTCGCTCTATGGCGAGCGGGTCGGCGCACTGAGCGTGGTGTGCGCCGACCCGGCCGAGGCCGCGCGGGTGCTGAGCCAGCTGAAGACCGTGATTCGCACCAACTACTCCAACCCGCCCACGCATGGCGCCTCAGTGGTCGCTGCGGTGCTCACCACACCGGAGTTGCGGGCGTTGTGGGAGCGGGAACTCGCCTTGATGCGCACGCGCATCAAGGCCATGCGCTTGGCCCTGGTGGACAAGCTGCACGCGGCCGGCGTCGAGGGCGACCTGGGCTACCTCACCCGCCAGCAGGGCATGTTCAGTTACTCGGG
>JANONH010000652.1:0-2339 GCA_031420735.1 Methylibium sp. | reverse complement strand
GGTGGAATCGGCCGCGAGGCTCAGGTTCATCACACGAATGTTGTATTGCTTGGCGTGAAAGATGACCCAGTCGATGCCGGCGAGCACGTCGCTCAGTTGGCCGAAGCCTTGCTCGTCGAGCACGCGCACGTCGAAGACGTTGGCGTTGGGCGCGATGCCGGTGGTGTCGATCTCCTGCTTGAAGTCGCGGCCGGCGGCGATGGCTGCAACGTGGGTGCCGTGGCCGTAGTCGTCGGAGAAGTAGTTGCCGGTGCTGTCGATCATCGACTCGTAGAAATCGAGCGTCGGGCTGCCGGGGTACATGGCGGCGGCGGCGTCGACGCCGGGGGTCCAGTCCTTGGCGCCCACCGCTGCGGCATCACCCACCTGCAGGAAGTTGACCGAGCGCTTGACGCGCGTCTTGCTCTGCGCGTCGCTCATGACCTGGTGCCGCCACATCACGCCCGAGTCGACGATGGCGATGCCCACGCCGGAGCCGTCCAGGCCGCTGTAGCCCAGGCTGTTGGACTGCGTGCGCTGGCGCACCGCTGCGGTGGCAGCACCGGTGGTGGTCTCGATGGCACTCGGCAGGAAAGACGAGCCGCTGCGCGCGGTGAGCCGGTTGGCGCTCACGCTCTGCACGTCGGCCCGGCTGGCGAAGGCGTCGATCTGGTGGGCCGGCAGCATCACCGACATGGCGGCAACCGAGGTGTAGACGAAGTAGACGGAGCCGCCGGCTGCCGTGACCGCCTCGCGCAGCGCCAGCATCTCGGGGTCGCCGCTGGTGGCAACCACCAGGGCCTTGACGTAGCGCACGCCATTCACGTCGCGCACCCAGTTGAGGGTGGGCGTGGTGGGCGCAGAGATCGCGGAACGTACGTCGGCGCCGACCTTGGAGTGGGCGTTGGTTTGGCCGATGGCCGGCGTGAAGACGGCGGCCAAGAGCGCCAGCACCACCACGAGCGCCGGCCAGCGCGAAGAATGGGCACGGCGCTCGATGAGGACCGTGAATGCAGTGCTTGGGTTCATCGTCTGCTCTCCTGGGTGGAGGCCGAGCGGACCGGGGGGACCGTTGCGGCTTACGTATGGAGAGAGATTAGCGAGCCCGGTTGCAACTGAGGATCGGTGTTGAAGGGCCTTAAGTCGCGGACGACCCTGAAGCCTACCGGGGTAACTGTGTAGCTTGCCGGGGCAATTCGTGATGGGCGTCACGGGCCGTCCGCAGGCTGGCTCCCGCGCTCGCCACGCTTGCTTTGCCGAGAGACTTTGTCAGCTCGGGCGCGCCGCCTCGACGCGCACGTTTCGCTGGCTGGTTTTAAGTGGCGACAAAGCCGTGGTCGGGCCCGACCACGGGCTCCGAGGGCAGTTCGTGCCCTCGGAGCCGTACCAACCGGGCGGGTCAGGCCGGGCTGTCCGCCAGACCGATGGCCGACACACCGGCTCGCGCGCACACGGCGTCCTGCTCGGCCGAGCCGCCCGAGACGCCGATGCCGCCGACCAGATCGGGCCCGGCATAGAGCGGCACACCGCCGCCGAACACCACCAGGCGCGGGCGCTGCGCGATGCCGGCGCGCAGCGTGGCGTCGGATTCCAGGATGCCCGGCCAACGCTCGGTGGCAAAGCCGAAACTCACCGCCGTGTAGGCCTTGTCGATGGCGATGTCGACCGAGTGCAGGAAGGCGCCCGGCATGCGCAGGAAGGCCATCAGCACGCCGGACTCGTCGGCCACGGCGACGTTGATGCGGATGCCGAGCGTGGCCGCATGTGCCTGCGCTGCGGCCACCGCGGCGTGCGCCGCTTCGGCCGTGATACCGCGGCGTTCACGGGTGGCGTGCATGGCAGCCGCCACCTCAGGTGTAGACATTGACGAAGGAATCGACCAGCACACCCGTGTGATAGAAGATGCCGCGCGCGGCGTTCTCTTCGGTCCACGTGGTGATGGGGCGGTCGCGCTGGGCTTGGTAGCCCAGGCCGGCGAAGGTCTCGTTGCGGTTGCCCGAGGGGTCGAAGAAGTAGATGGTTTCGCCGCGCGTCACGCCGTGGCGGGTGGGCGGCACGTCGATGCGGGTCTTGTTCTTGGCCATCACGTCGCCGGCCTTGAGGATGTCGTGCCAGGAGTCGAGGAAGAACGACAAATGGTGCAGGCCCGGCGTGGGCGCGCCCACGAATGCGATGTCGTGCGGCTTGCTCGAACACGAGATGAACGACGCCAGCTGGAACGCGCCGCCCGGGCCGACGGTGATTTGTTCGGTCTGGAAGAAGTCGAGCACGTCGATGAAGAAGCGCGTGTTCTCGGTGACCTTGTTGACGCCCTTGGCGGGATCGAACTCGCACATGAGCAGGCAGTGGTCGAGCCAGTG
>JANONH010000651.1:0-2327 GCA_031420735.1 Methylibium sp. | reverse complement strand
TGGCCGTGACGGCGGCTTTCGCCACGCAGCTGCCGGCGCTGAAGATCTACACCGACTTCAGCGACCTGCTGCCGCAAAAGCACGAATACATCAAGACCTACAACCGCATCAAGGAAACCTTCGGCGGCGCCAACATGATCGTCATGGCGATCGAGGTCGAGCAGGGCACCATCTTCAACGACAAGACGCTCAAGCTGGTCTACGAGGCCACGCAGGGCATCGACAATTTGCCGAGCGTGAACCACAACCAGGTGGCCAGCCTTACCCACCGCACCGCGCGCAAGGTCTACCTCACGCCCGACGGCAACTTCGCCTCCGAGGGCTACTACGACGCGCGCAAGGCCAGCCGCACAAGCGAAGAGTTGGAGCAACTGAAAAAAGACGTGGTGGCCAACCCGCGCGTCTACGGTCTCTTGGTCTCGCCGGACTTCAAGGCCGCGCTGATCAAGGCTCAGCTCAACGAAGGCGACATCGACTACCCGAAAACCTTTGCCGCGCTGCAAGAGGTGCGCAAGACGCTCGAGACCGCGGGCCACAAGATCTACGTCACCGGCAACCCGGTGCTGACCGGCTGGGTCTACACCTACCTCAACCAGATCATCGCCATCATGATGTACACGCTGGCGCTGCTGGCGATGCTGCTGATCGTGTACTTCCGGCGCTTCTACGGCGTGCTCCTGCCGCTGGTGGGCATTGCGCTGTCGTCGATCTGGGGACTGGGCTTCATGGCGGCGGTGGGCTTTAACCTCGAGCCGCTGTCGATGCCGATCCCGTTCTTGATCGCCGCACGCGCCATGTCGCACGGCGTGCAGCTGGTGGCGCGCTACTACGAAGAGCTGGCGATCACGCAGAACGGCAAGAAGGCCGCGCGCAACTCGCTCGACGCGCTGTTTCGGCCGGGCTCGCTGGCCATCGTGGTCGACGCCCTCGGCATCGCGGTGCTGGTGCTGGGTGCCGCGCCGTTCAACTGGAAGCTTGGCATCTCGGCCGGTTTCTGGGGCCTGGCGGTGATCTTCACGGTGCACTTCATGGTGCCGCTGGCGCTGACCGTGCTGCCCCAGCCCAAGCGCACCGAAAACAAGAACGAGAGCGTGCGCGGCTTCCTGGGCACCGTGATGGCCAAGACCGGCGGCACCTTCGGCGGCGCGACCGCGATCCTGGGCCTGTCGGCGCTGCTCATGGTCGTGGGCGCAATGATGTCCACCAAGGTCCAGATCGGCGAATCCGAGGCCGGCTCGCCGATCTTGAAGCGCGACCACGACTACAACATCTCCACCCAGGCCATCAACGCGCGTTTCCCGGGTTCCGAAGAATTGCACGTGATCGCCCGCACCCAAGAAAAGGGCGGCATCAAGCGCCCCGAGGTGCTGCAGGCGATCGAGCAGTTCCAGGCGCACATGCAGTCCGACCCCGCGCTCGGTGGCGTCAAGGCGCTGCCGGCGCTGGTGCGCTCGGTCAACCGGCTAACGCACAGCGACGACCCGCGCTGGATGCAGATACCCGACAACGCCGCCGAGGTGGGCGGCCTGATGTTCACCTACATGGCGTCGAGCCCGATCCCGGGCGCCTTGGCCGAGTTCGTGAACCCCGACGAGAACGAGGCAAACATGGTCTTCTATTACAAGGACCAGCGCGCCGAGACCATTAGCCGCGCCGTGGCGCTGGCCGAAGAGGGCGCCGCGCTCGTGGAGTCGCGCGTACCGGGCCTTTCGATCGAACTCGGCGGCGGCCTCATCGGCGTGAGTGCTGCGGCCAACGAGGCCCTGCACAGCGACCACATGCTCATCATCCCGGTCGTGATGCTGGTGGCCTTCGTGCTGGTGATGGCCTACTACCAGTCGCTGCACGCCGGCTGGCTGATGGTGCTGCCGATGCTGTTTGCCACCGTCATGACCTATGCCTTCATGGTGTGGCGCGGCATCAACATCAGCGTAAACACGGTGCCGGTGATCGCAGTCGGCGTGGGCGTGGGCATCGACTATGCGGTCTACTTCATGGACCGCATCCGCGAGGAGTTCGAAGACTGCGGCGACATGGGCCAGGCCGCGGTCCGCGCTTTCAGCACCACCGGCTATGCGGTCAGCTTCACGGCGCTGACGCTCATTGCCGGCGTGGTGATGTGGATCTTTTTGTCGGACCTGCGTTTCCAGTCGGACGCGGCCATCCTGCTGAGCTTCATGCTCATCGTCAATGCCTTGGCCGCAATGTTGATCGTGCCGGCCTGGTGCGTCGTGTTCAAGCCAAAATTCGTGACCGGCGGCTATGCCGCGCAAGTGGGTGCAGTGGCCCAGCCGGCCTGAACCAAGGCCGGCCCTGGCAGCCGGGCA
>JANONH010000650.1:0-2474 GCA_031420735.1 Methylibium sp. | reverse complement strand
CCGGCCTGGCGGCGGTGCAGCGCATCTTCGCCCACATGTTCGAGGCGCTCGATGCGCCGCACTTCAAGGTCCACGAGGTCATCTCGGAAGGCGATCGGGCGTTCCTGACCTGGGACTTCATCTTCCGCTTCAAGCGCGGCGATACCCGGGTTCAGACCGTGCGCGGCGCCTCGCACCTGGTGCTGGATGCGCAGGGCCGCATCGTCCTGCACCGCGACTACTGGGACGTGGCCGAGGAGCTGTACGAGAAGCTGCCGCTGATCGGCGCGCTGATGCGCTGGCTGAAACGCCGCGTCAGCGCAGCCAGCCCTTGCGCCGGAAATAGATGAAGGGCGCGGCCACCGAGGCCACCATCACCGCGATCGCGAACGGGTAGCCGAAGCGCCAGTCGAGCTCGGGCATGGCGCGAAAGTTCATGCCGTAGATGCTCGCGATCAACGTCGGCGGCAGCAGCGCGACGCTGGCGACCGAGAAGATCTTGATGATCTTGTTCTGGTTGATATTGATGAAGCCCACCGTCGCATTCATCAGGAAGTTGATCTTGTCGAACAGGAAGGTCGTGTGGCTGTCCAGCGAGTCGATGTCGCGCAGGATCTGCCGTGCCTCCTCGAACTGCTCGGCACTCAGCAGCCGGCTGCGCATCATGAAACTCACCGCGCGCCGGGTGTCCATCACGTTGCGCCGGATCCGGCCGTTCAGGTCTTCCTCGCGCGCGATCGCGCTCAGCGCGGCGCCTGCCGCCTGGTCGTTCACGTCCTGCTTGAGCACCCGCGCGCTCACTTCCTCCAGGCTGTCGTAGATGCTTTCCAGCGCATCGGCGCTGTACTCGGCGTCGGCCGCGTAAAGCTTGAGCAGCACGTCCTTGGCGTCCTCGATCAGGGCCGGGATGCGGCGCGCCCGCAGGCGCAGCAGGCGGAACACCGGCAGGTCTTCGCCGTGGACCGAGAACAGCACCTTCTTGAACACGATGAAGGCGACGCGCACGTTGCGCGGGGTCTCGCCGTCGTCGATCAGGAAGTCGGAGCGGATGTGCAGCTCGCCGTTGTCTTCCTCGTAGAAGCGGGCCGATTCCTCCAGGTCGTCGTCGACCGCGTCGTCGGGAATGGTGACGCCGAAATGCTGCGCGATCCAGCTCTTCTCTTCGGGCGTGGGGGCGTCCAGGTCGACCCAGACCGGAAGCACGTGCGCCAGCGCTTCGAGGCTGGCGATCTCTTCCTGGAACAGGCGGCCGTTGACCAGCGTGAACACATTCAGCATCGAGGGCTCCAACCCGGCCGCGGCGTTGCTGGAGCGCCGGGGGCCAGCGGTTCGGGGTGTGGGATCACGGGTCCGTGCCACCCCGGACAACGCGGGAGCGGACGGTCACCGAGGGGCGGGGTGGTCCAAGAAAGTGTTCCGCGTTTCGAGGCGCAAATTATGGCATCGGCCTCGGGGGCTTCCGGGTACCTGCGCTCGCGTGCGGGCGAAACGCCCCCGGCTTGTCACACCCCCGGAACCTGTGCACACTGGTCCGCACCTTCCCACAGCCTGAAAGGCGTCCTCATGAACTTGACGATCAGCGGCCATCACCTGGATGTCACCCCCGCCCTGCGGGAGTACGTGGTCACGAAGCTGGACCGGGTGAATCGACATTTCGACCAGGTGGTCGATATCAACGTGCTGCTGTCGGTCGAGAAACTGAAGGAGAAGGAACGACGTCACAAGTCCGAGGCGACCCTGCACGTCAAGGGCAAGGACATCTTCGTCGAGACCTCGCACGAGGACATGTATGCCGCGATTGACCAACTGATGGACAAGCTCGATCGCCAGGTGTGCCGCCACAAGGACAAGCTGCAGGACCACCACCATGTCGCCGCCAAGCGGCTCGACGCGGCCGCGACCTGAGCGACCCGGCCGCACGTTGCTGCGCAGCGTGCGGCGGTTGCCAACCATCTGACGCGCCCCCACCCCGGGCTGGCAGCAGGGTAGCGCGGCAACTCATAATTCACGAATCTGTCACTCGAGCGTGTTGCCCGTCCCGCGCGGGCCTCGCTGCGTTATCCCGATGAACCGTCTGTCCGCCATCCTGCCTGCCAGCAACGTGCTGGTGGATGTCGACGCCACGAGCAAGCGGCGCGCTTTCGAACATGCCGGTCTGGTGTTCGAGAACCGGCATTCGATCGCCCGCGCCACCGTCGCCGACAACCTGTTCGCGCGCGAACGGCTCGGCTCGACCGGGCTCGGGCATGGCGTCGCCATCCCGCACGGCCGCATCAAGGGGCTGAAGAATCCGCTTGCCGCGGTGCTGCGGGTGCTGGCGCCGATCCCCTTCGATGCGCCCGACGAAGAGCCGGTGCAACTGCTGATCTTTTTGCTGGTGCCCGAGGCCGCGACCCAGCGGCATCTGGAAATACTGTCCGAGATCGCCGAGATGCTGTCCGACCGCGAACTGCGCGAGCGGCTCAAGAGCGAGGGCGACGCGGCGATGGTGCACC
>JANONH010000649.1:0-1951 GCA_031420735.1 Methylibium sp. | reverse complement strand
AGCCGCCGCCTGATACGGGTGCTAGGCGAGCCGAAAAACAAGCGTGAGCGGGAACCGCACCGGCAAGGAAGATTCGACCATCGCGCGCCAGATCATCGCTGGTCTGCGTGCCCAGATCGAGCAGGCCAAACAGCAGGGAGGCTAGTTGGTCAGCCAGCCTGGAATGCAGGTTTTCCGGGCTCGGGGTGGACCCACAGCTCGATCGGAGCCAACTGCTGCAATGCCCAGGCGCTGCAGTTTGGCCATCGCCGTTTCCGGCGTGGCGCCGTAGATCAGGTAGATCGCCCGCTCATACCCGGTGTCATGGCGGAAACGGCACAGGGTGTCTAGGTCCTTGACCGTGCCGTCGGCTTGACCGTGAAGCGATTTCACCTCGAAGATGGCGTGATTGCGGCCGGTGCCTGGCTCGTGCACGAGCAGGTCGGGTTTGGGGGCTGCGCCGTCCGCGAAATACGGATGGGCGCGCTTGTCGATCTCGCCGTTGAGCCGGTAGGGGCTGGCGGCCGGCCAGCGCAGGCGCAGCTGGTGGTAAAGCTCGTAGCAGTAGACGCGCTCGCGATAGACGGGATCACTGCCATGGATCGGCAGATGAAAGTACTCGGGCGCCACGGCCGCTGCAGCATCTGCCAGAAGGCCGGAAAGCTCGTCCATGACGCGCTTGCCTACGAAAGCGTCATTTCAAGCTGAACGTCGCGATAGCGCACCTCGGGGCGGAGCTTGCCGCGTTCGCCCTTGTGGAGACGCACGAGGCCGTAGCGCTCCATCGTCTTGAGGGTCCGCGAGAGGTTGCCGGGCGTGCGGCCGGTGCTGGCCGCCAGCTCATGCAGCGATTCAGGGTGCGTGTCGGCTATCTGCGCCAGCAGCGCGCGATTGCGGTTCGACAGCAGCTTGGCGAAGCTTTCGGGCGAAGTGAACCAGACCTTGGGATCGCCGGACTTGGGGCGCAGCTCACCCCTGGCGATCGCCATCGTGCGCGCCTTCATGTCTTCGTAGGAAGCAATTCCGACCTTGAGTGTCTTCATGTCCAAACTCCTTTTTCCCGCATTACCGATTCAACTTCTTTCCAGAACGCGGCCAGCAGCGTGGCGGTGTCCGTGTAGTCGTAGGGCTTGACCGTGCGCAGCCGGTGCTTATGGTCCTTGGCGGCCCCCCTGCCTTGCCCCGCCACCTGATGGGCATTGTCAAAACCGACCAAGCGCTCGCCATCAGGGCCGTGCATGGTCAGCGTGTAGTCGAGCCCATGTGGCTTGTCGCTCGTCGCCGGCACCTGCGTCACTACGAACTTCACCCAGTAGCCGGCCTCGTCGATGACAAGGACCTGGCCGTCGAGGTCCAGCAAGGTATCGAGAGACGGGTCGCGGCGTGCCATACCTATCATTATCACATCCTGATAATGGTTGCAAGCTTGGTGCGCCGGCCGCGCTGCGCTGAAGACCGCGCCTCTGCCTTGCGAGGCGTGATGCCCTTTTTCGTCAGCCAGTCTCGCCACTCTTCCTCAATAAACGCGACAACACGGTGGCCGCCCCGTTACTTCAAGCCGCCCGCCAGAAACTGCCGCAGCCGCTCGCTTTGCGGCCGTGTGAGCACCTCGCTTGGCGGGCCTTCTTCTTCGACGCGGCCTTGGTGCAGGAACAGGCAGTGGTTGGAGACCTCGCGTGCAAAGCCCATCTCGTGCGTGACGACGACCATGGTGCGGCCCTCGGCGGCGAGGTCGCGCATGACGCGCAGCACTTCGCCCACCAGCTCGGGGTCGAGCGCGGAGGTCGGTTCGTCGAACAGCATGACCTCGGGCTCCATGGCGAGGGCGCGTGCGATGGCCACGCGCTGCTGCTCGCCGCCCGAGAGGTGGGCCGGGTACATGGCGGCGCGGTGCCCCACGCCGACGCGGGCAAGCAGCGCCATGGCGCGTTCGCGGGCCTCTGCGCGGCTGAGCTTCAAGACCTGCATCGGC
>JANONH010000648.1:0-2649 GCA_031420735.1 Methylibium sp. | reverse complement strand
TCGCCAATGACATGCGGCGGGTCGCGCCGCGCCGCGGCCACCAGCCGCTCGCCCACCACCAGCAGGCGAAAGTCGCTGCCGGGCAGAAACTTCTCGACCAGCACGGTGCCAATTTCGGCGGCGGCGATATAGGCCGCACGCAGTTGCTCTCGCGTGGAAATGTCGACCGTGACGCCCTTGCCCTGGTTGCCGTCCAGCGGCTTTAGCACCACCGGCAGACCGATCTCCTGCGCCACCGCCCAGGCCTCTTCGGCCGACTCGACCGGCCGCCCGACCGGCACCGGCACGCCGGCCGCGCGCAGCAGGGTCTTGGTGAGGTCCTTGTCCTGGCCGATGCTTTCGGCCACCGCGCTGGTGGCGTCGATCTCGGCGGCCCAGATGCGGCGTTGTTTGGCGCCCCAGCCGAGCTGCACCAGGCTGCCTTCGGTCAGGCGGCGAAAAGGAATGTTGCGCGCCCGCGCGGCATCGACGATGGCGCCGGTGCTGGGGCCCAGGCGCACGTCTTCGTCGGCCTCGCGCAGCCGGGCCACGGCAGCGTCGACGTCGAACGCGCTGCCGTCGAGCGCCGCCTGCACCAGCTGTTGCGCCATCTCGAAAGCCAGCCGTCCGACCGATTCTTCGCTGTACTCGACCACCACCTGGTAGATGCCCGGCTCGACCGTGCGCGCGGTGCGGCTAAAGCTCACGCGGCAGCCGGCCGCGGCCTGCAGCGCCAGCGCGGCGACCTCGAACACATGCACCAGCGACACCGGCTGGCTGCCACCGGGCCACCACTCGCCGATGGCCGGGAACAGGGCGCGCACGCGGGCCTCGAAAGCCGGCGCGTCGGTCACGTCGCAGGCCGGCGGACAGGCCACGACGGCCTCGATGGCGGTGTGCCGGCTCCACAGATTGGGGCCGCGCAGGGCGCGAATGCGGGAGACTTCCATCGGGCAGGGCTTAGAACAGGCCCCGCTGCGAGGGCGCAGCGTCGGGCAGCTTGAACTCGAAGGTTTCGATGCCGGCGGCGATGAGCTCGGGCGCGATGCCCAGCGCCCAGGCCGCCGCCACCGCCGCCGGCAGCACGGCCAGGGCGCCGGCCGCCACGCCGATGCGCGCCACGCGTTCGCCGTCGCCGAGCGCGGTCTCGCAAGTGCCGCGCGCAAGCACGATGCGCCCGCCCTGCACGAACACCGCGCGACCGCCCGCCTCGCGGTGACCGGCGATGGTCGCGCCCGGCGCACCGGCTTCGTAGAAAACGACTTCGCCGTCGCACAGCCCGGCCAGCGCGGCCACGCGCTCGTCGCCGGCGTTAAGCACGGCCGCGCCGTCGGCGAGCACGACGTCGACTTGGGTGCGCAGCACCTTGGCCATCTGCTCGGGGCCGCTGATGTCGAATTCGCCCAGCGCCTCGGCGCCGCCGAGGTCGGTGACGATGCCGACCTGGCAGCGGTCGTAGACCAGGCCTTCGCGCAAGATGGTGCCGGCGCCGTTCTCGAACACCGCCGCTTCCACGTTGCGGTTGATCAGCAGGCGCTGGCCCGGCTCCCAGCGCGCGCAGTCGCCGCTGTCGACGCGGCGGCGGTCGAGAAAGAGGCCATCGCGGCAGGCCAGGCCCACCTTGCGCCCGCTCAGGTGCACCAGCCAGGCCACCAGACGCGCGAGCGTGCCGGTGTCCTCTGAGCCGGCGACGCCGACGATGGGTATGCGACCGGCGCCGTGCACAGCCTCTTGCTCGCTTGCGGGAAACAGGTGCTCGACGATGGCGCGGCCGACCGGCTGCGGGCTGCCTTCTGCGGGCTTGAGGTGCGCCAGCAGCCCCGGGCCGGCGTTGACTTCGACGATGGCCCCGCCCTGCGCGGCCAGCGGCTTGCCAATGTCTTCGGCCACCACGTCGACGCCCGCCACGTCGAGGCCGACCACGCGTGCGGCGAGCGAGGCCAGGTGCGCGATGTCGGGGTGGACTTGGTCGGTGCAGTCGATGGCGACGTTGCCGTTTCGCTGCACCAGCACGCGCTTGCCGGCGCCGGGCACCGAGTCGGGCGTGAGGCCCTGGCGCTGCAGGTCGAGCAGGATCACGCCGTCTTCGCGTGGGTTCAGGCGGTTGAGCGGGTGGTCTTCGGTGAGGCCGCGGCGCGGGTCGTTGTTGAGCTGCGCGTCGACCAGTTCGGCCACGTTGGCGCGGCCGTCGCCAGTGACCCAGGCGGCCTGGCCGCGCGCCGCAGCCACGAGCTTGCCGCCCACCACCAGCAGGCGGTGTTCGTCGCCGCGGATGTGGCGCTCGACCAGCACCTCGCTGCCGTGGCGCTCGGCCACCGCCCAGGCGGCTTCGATTTCTTCGCGGCTCGTGAGGTCGAGCGTGACACCGCGGCCGTGGTTGCCGTCGGAGGGCTTCACCACCACCGGCAGGCCGATGTCAACGGCGGCTTCCCAGGCCTCCGCCGGGCTCTTGACCACGCGGCCTTCGGGCACCGGCACGCCGACCGCGCGCAGCAGGCTCTTGGTGAGGTCTTTGTCGCTGGCGATGCCTTCGGCGATGGCGCTGGTGCGGTCGGTTTCGGCCGTCCAGATGCGGCGCTGGCGCGCGCCGTGGCCGAGCTGCACCAGGTTGCCGTCGTTGAGGCGGATGTGCGGAATGCGCCGGTCGGTGGCGGCGGCCACGATGGCCGC
>JANONH010000647.1:0-2715 GCA_031420735.1 Methylibium sp. | reverse complement strand
CCTCACCGCGGGCCTGTGGACGCGCGACCTCGCCCGCGCCCACCGCGTGGCTTCGCGCATCCGCGCCGGCACCGTCTGGGTCAACACCTACCGCATCGTCCACCCGGCCGTGCCCTACGGCGGCTTCAAGCTAAGCGGCATTGGGCGCGAAAACGGGCCCGAGGCGATCGACGAATACACCGAACCGCGCGCCACCATCATCAACCTCGGCGGCAAGTACCCTTACCCCTACGTTTGAGCGCTAAAAACGAATCAGGACAGGCGACTAAAAACACCCGCGCCATCGTCACCGCGGGTGGCGCCGACGTGGGGTGCCGCCAGTTGCGCACTGTTTAGCCCGTGGCTCGATTGGTCTGCGTCGGCAGCCTGAACCAGATGTTGTCTTGCTGGGTCAGCGTGCGGCCGCGCGGGTGACGGTCGTCGACGAGCTATTGATGACCGATGCGAATAAAGCGACAATCGGCGCCTTAAATGCATCAATCCTTGCCTTCCCTGTTGTTCCCTGAGTACCGGCGCCGTGTCCTTGGCCTGCTGCTGCTTCGTCCAGACGAAGCGCTGCACGGGCGCGAAATCGCCCGGCGCACCGGCCTGCCCGCCGGCACCATTACCCGTGAGCTGACGAAGCTCGCCGAGGTGGGCTTGCTCAAGCGCACCAAGCGCGGCAACCAGCAGGTTTACAGCGCCGATACCAGCGGCCCCATCTTCACCGAACTCGCCAGCATTCTGCGCAAGACCTCAGGCCTTGCCGACGTGCTGGTACAGGCGCTGGCGCCGGCTGCACCCAAGCTGCGCTTGGCCTTCGTGTTCGGCTCCGTGGCGCGAGGACAAGAGACGGCTGGCAGCGATGTCGACGTGATGCTCATCGGCGATCTCGGCTTTCGTGAAGCCGTGGAGTTGTTGCACCCATGCCAAGCCACGCTGGGTCGCGAGGTGAACCCCAAACTATTCTCCACGCACGAATTCACCGACAAGGCTGCCACCGAGCCCTTCTTGATCGACGTGCTGGCCAAACCCAAAATCTTCCTGATCGGCAATGCCCATGACCTTGAAGAACTTGTTGGGGCGTAGCCTAGATGCGGTGGCGCCAGACAAGGCGCACATCGGCAAGCTCTTGGCAGCCGCCGAGCGCAACATCGCAGACACGAAGCTGCAATTTAAAGGCTCTCAGTAAGACTTGGGCAGGCCCAGCACTTTTTCGGCGATGAAGCACAAGATGAGCTGCGGGCTGATCGGCGCCACGCGCAAGATCATCATTTCGCGCAGGTAGCGCTCGACGTGGTATTCCTTGGCATAGCCGAAGCCGCCAAGCGTGGCCATGGCGCGCTGGCAGGCGTTAAAGCCGGCTTCTGCGGAAAGGTATTTCGCGGCGTTCGCGTCGACGGCGCAGGGCTGCCCGTGGTCGTACTTCCAGGCGCCGCGCATCGTCATGAGCCAGGCCGCCTCGAGCTCCATCCAAGACAGCGCGAGCGGGTGCTGGATGGCTTGGTTCTTGCCGATCGGGCGGTCGAAGACGATGCGCTCGCCGGCGTACTTGGCGGCGCGCTCGAGCGCCGCCTGCCCGAGCCCGACCGCCTCGCCGGCGACCAGCAGGCGCTCCGGGTTCATGCCGTGCAGGATGTATTCGAAGCCGTGACCTTCTTCGCCGATGCGGTCTTCCAGCGGCACCGGCAAGCCGTCGATGAAGAGGGTGTTGGAGTCAACCGCCTTGCGGCCCATCTTTTCGATTTCGTGCACGGCGACGTAGCGACGGTCGAGGTCGGTGTAGAAGAGGCTTAGCCCGAGGGTGCGCTTGGGGCAGTCTTCGATCGGCGTGGTGCGCGCGAGGATCAGCATCTTCTGGGCCACCTGCGCGGTGGAAATCCAGACCTTCTGGCCCGAAAGAATGTAGCCCTTGCCGCTGCGCTCGGCGCGCGTCTTGAGGCGTGTGGTGTTGAGGCCCGTGTCGGGCTCGGTGACGGCAAAGCAGGCCTGCTCCCGCCCGGCGATGAGCGGGGGCAGCATGCGGCGTTTTTGCTCGTCGCTGCCGAACACCACCACCGGCTGCAGGCCAAAGATGTTCATGTGCACCGCCGACGCGCCGGACAGCCCGGCGCCAGAGCGCGCGATGGCCGTCATCATCACGGTGGCTTCCGCGATGCCCATGCCGCTGCCGCCGTAGGCTTCGGGCATGCAGATGCCCAGCCAGCCGCCGGCGGCCAAGGCGCTGTGCAGCTCGCGCGGGAAGCCGCCCTCGCGGTCGTGCAGCAGCCAGTAGTCGTCGCCGAAGGCCGCGCAGAGGCGTCCGATGGCCTCGCGGATGCTCTCGTGTCCCGGGTCGTCGCTGAATTCCATGGTCTGGGTCTCAAAAGCTTAAGGTCAGGCGCGTGGCCGTGTCGACGGCGCGCAGCAGGTCGAGTTCTTCGCAGCGCGTCGCGCCGCCGATGACGTCGGCTTCGGTCCCTTCTGCGCGCAGGCGACCACGCAAAGCGCGCATCGGAACCATTCGCATCAGGCCAGGCCGAGCGCCCGGATGCGGTGCACGTGGGCGATGAGCGAGCGACGTGCCAGTGGCCACAGGCGCTGGGGCGTGTCGGTGTAGGCCAGGCGCACCCAGTCTTCGGCTTCGCCTTGGGGCAGCGCGCGCATCGCGACGATCACCTTGGCTTCGCGCGCGAGCCGGTGGGCCTTGAGCTTGGCGATGGCCTCGGCGGCCGAGCCGATGACGTGCCCGTGGGC
>JANONH010000646.1:0-2791 GCA_031420735.1 Methylibium sp. | reverse complement strand
TTGGGATTGAAGATGTAGGCGACATTGCAGCGCCTCGGAATCTGCTCCAGGAAGCAGCGGCACACGGTGGTCTTGCCGGCGCCGATCTCGCCGGTCAGCAGCACGAAGCCGCCGCCGCCCACGCCGTAGAGCAGGTGGGCGAGCGCCTCGCGGTGGCGCTCGCTCATGAACAAGTAGCGCGGGTCGGGTGCTATGGAGAACGGCTCTTTCTCGAGGCCGAAAAACTCTTTGTACATGGGGCAAGGATACGTGGGCGGCGGCACTGGCCGCGGTTCAACCCACCAGCGCCTCGTCGAGCACTTCGACCCAGTGACGCACCGGTGTGCTGGTGCCGCTTTGCAAATGCTGGATGCAGCCGATGTTGGCCGAGACGATGCACTCGGCGTTCAGAGGCGCGAGCGCCTCGAGCTTGCGGTCGCGCAACTGCCCGGCGAGCACCGGTTGCAGCACCGAGTAGGTGCCGGCCGAGCCGCAGCACAGATGGCTCTCGCTCGGCGCCACCTCGATGTCGAAGCCGAGCGCGCGCAGGCTGGCTTCGACGCCGCCGCGCAATTGCTGGCCGTGCTGCAGGGTGCAGGGCGGGTGAAAAGCCAGACGAACCCCGCGCTCTGCCGGTGCAGCGCTGCGGGCCGTGCCGACGGCCGCCGGGCGCGGCACGCGGCGCCGCATCTTGGGTTCGAGCAGCGGCACCAAGTCGGGCAGCAGCTCGGAGAGGTCGCGCGTGAGGGCGCCGATGCGGGCCGCGCGCTCGCCGTAGCGCGGGTCGTGTCGCAACTGGTGACCATAGTCGCGCACCGTCACGCCACAGCCCGAGGCGTTCATGACGATGGCTTCGACCTTGCCCTCGCCGGTGAGGCCATCGACCAGCGGCCACCAGGCGTCGATGTTGCGGCGCATGTCGGCCAGCGCGCCTTCGTGGTCGCTCAGGTGGGCGCGGATGGCGCCGCAGCAGCCGGCGCCGTCGGCCACCAGGCTCTGGATGCCGGCGGCGTCGAGCACGCGCGCCGTGGCGCTGTTGATATTGGGCGCCATGCTCGGCTGCACGCAGCCGAGCAGCAACAGCACCTTGCGCGCGTGGCGGCGCGCGGGCCACTGGTGGGCGCGCGTGGGCGGCTTCTGCGGCACCTTGGCCTTGAGGGCGCCCGGCACCAGCGGTCGAAACATCTGGCCGAGTTTCATGGCCGGCCCGAACAGCGGCGAGGTGAGGCCCTCGCGCAGCGCGGCGCGTGCCGCGCGTTCGCTTGCCGGCCGTGCGACCTGGGCGTCGACCAGACGCCGGCCGATGTCGACCAGCGCGCCGTACTGCACGCCCGAGGGACAGGTGGTTTCGCAGTTGCGGCAGGTCAGGCAGCGGTCGAGGTGGATCTGCGTCTTGCGCGTGGGCGTCTGGCCTTCGAGCACTTGCTTGATGAGGTAGATGCGCCCACGCGGGCCGTCGAGCTCGTCGCCGAGCAGTTGGTAGGTGGGGCAGGTCGCGGTGCAGAAACCGCAGTGCACGCACTTGCGCAAAATGGCCTCGGCTTCGGTGCCGTCGGGCGTGTCGCGGTAGGGCTCAGCGAGGGAGGTTTGCATGCGTCTCGAGGGTGAGTCGCGCGCCCGCGCCCGCGGCCGCGCCGCCCGGCGCGTTGCGGGCGCTCGGCACGGCGTGGAAGGGGAAAACGAGGAGCGCGTGCGTCATCGGGCTTCAGAGGTCGGGGTAGAGGCGGCCGCGGTTGAACAGGTTTTGCGGGTCGAACTCGCGCTTGAGCTCACGGTGGATGCGCGCGAGCGGCGCGTCGAGCGGCGCGAACACGCCGCGCGTGCGATCGCCCCCACGCCAGAGCGTGGCATGCCCGCCGACGCGGGCAGCGGCCTCGCGCACGGTGTGCGCGTCGGCGGTGGTGCACCACCAGCGCTGGGCGCCGCCCCATTCGATGAGCTGGGCGCCGGGCAGCGTGATTGGCGCCGCCGTCTGCGGCACCGACAGGCGCCACAAGGCGCCGGCCGGGTGGCCGGCGACGGCAGCGCGCACGCGCGCGAAAAATTCGTCTTCGTGGTCGCGCAGCCCGCTCCAGAAGCGCAGCGCGAGGGCTTCGTCGACGCGCTCACCGCCGAGTGCGGCGAGCGCGGCGTCCACTGCCGCGCGCGCTCCGGCCAGGCGCAGCAGCAGCATGCCGTTCCACCATGCGCTGGCCTGGATGGGCAGGGGCTTGCCGCCCCAGCGGTGCAGGTGTTCCAGCGCCTCGTCTTCGTCGAACTCGAAGCGCAGCGTGGCGCGTGCCGGCGCCACCGGCAGCACCTTGATCGAAACCTCGAGCAGCACGCCCAGCACGCCCATCGAGCCGGCCAACAGGCGCGAGACGTCGTAGCCGGCGACGTTCTTGATCACCTGCCCGCCAAAGGAAAGCACCTCGGCGCGGCCGTTGAGCAGGGTCGCGCCGAGCACGTGGTCGCGCAGCGAGCCGGCGCTGGCGCGGGCCGGCCCGCTCAGGCCCGCGGCCACCATGCCGCCGACCGTGCCACCGCCATGAACGCCGGCGGCGGCAAAGCGCGGCGGCTCGAAAGGCAGGTGCTGGCCCTGCTCGGCCAAGGCGGCTTCCAAGTCGACCAGCGGCGTGCCGGCGCGCGCCGTGATCACCAGCTCAGTGGGCTCGTAACTCGAGATGCCGGCGAGGGCCCGGGTGCAAAGTGGTTTGCCCACCGGCTGGCCGCCGTAGAAGGCCTTGGTGCCGCGCCCGGCGATGCACAGCGGCACGCCATCGGCGGCGGCGGCGCGCACTTGCTCCACCAAGCCGGCCAGGGCCGCGTCGGG
>JANONH010000645.1:0-2300 GCA_031420735.1 Methylibium sp. | reverse complement strand
CTTGATCCACTGCAGCCAGCGCCGCGCCGGGCCACGCGCCCGGAGCTCGGATGACAGCTGCGCCAGGGCCGCCGACAAGCTCGCGTCGGGCGCCACCGAATCGTGCCGCGGCGCCAAGCGCTGCTTGAGACGCTGCACCGTGGCCTCCAGTCGCGCTTCGTCGAAGGGCTTGACGAGGTAGTCGATCGCGCCCTGCTCGAAGGCCGTGACTGCGTACTCCTCGAACGCAGTCACGAAGACGATCTGCGCGCGCCCAAGCATGCTGCGTGCCGCTTCGATGCCCGACATCCCCGGCATGCGCACGCCGAGAAACACCACCTGTGGCGCGTGGTCCTCGAACAGTTC
Source organism: Methylibium sp. (assembly GCA_031420735.1). Taxonomy (GTDB): domain Bacteria; phylum Pseudomonadota; class Gammaproteobacteria; order Burkholderiales; family Burkholderiaceae_C; genus Methylibium. The sequence continues at coordinate 1,955 of JANONH010000645.1, read as the reverse complement.
GACCGCCTCGCGACCGTTGCGCGCCTGGGCCACCACGTGCAGTTCGGGCCACAGGCGCGCCAGGTGGCTGGCCAGCCGCTCGCGCAGCGGCGGGCGGGTGGCCGCTCCGGTGCGACGAAGCGCGGGTTCTTGGACCTGACTCGCGCGGGGCCGCGAAGGCCCGCCGCAGCGGGCCCTCGAACGGCCGACCTCAACCTTCAGGCACCGGCGCGTGCCAACCGGGCCGCGAGCGCCTGGGTCAGCGTCTCGGCGCTGTCGGCAAGGTGAGCGCGGGCCTCGACGCTCAAGTCGGCGCGATGCGCCGCCGCCTTGATGCGCGACAGCAGCGCCTGCGCCTCGTGGCGCAGCAGGCTGCGCGCATCGGCCCGGCTGGCCGAACCCGGACGCATCAGCCCGGCCGCGAGCTTGGACGCATGCTCGCGCTGCAGCTCGCGGCGTGGTGACGAAATGTCGCCCTTGACACCGAGCTCGCTCCAGATGTCGCGCGACAGTCTGGCGTAGAGCTCGGACAGGCGGAAGGCGTCGGCCGGTCTTTCCGCCTTGCCTTGGCTGTCAAGAATGCGCCCGGCAACGCCCTCGCTCATCAACTGGGCGAGCAGCGCGCGCTGCATCTCGAAGACCATGGCCTCGACCGAGAAGTCGGTCGCCACCCCGCCATCGCCACCGAACAAGGCATCACTGCGCTCGTTGTAGTCGGGCGCCAGGCGGCGCTGCAGCGAGGCTGGCAGTACCACGCTGTCATGAGCCAGAGCGCCGCGCGCCAGGATGTCCAGGGCCTCACGCTGGGTGGCCGCGGCCACCGGGACCAGCGGCTCGCGGCCGGTGCCGGGGAAGTCGCGCAGGGTGCGAATGCCGCCGATCTGGCGCGCCACGATGCCGATCGCTCGGCCGGCATCGCGCACGGCGTAGCCGACGGCGCGGCGCAACACGGCGTAGTCCTCTGTCGGCTTGAGCTCGCGTGTCTCCTGGCGCTTGAGCAGGTCACGCGCAATCGCCAGGCGCTTTCTGGCGAAGGCCAGGACGTCGTCGCCGAGGTCGAAGTGCAGTGACTCGGGGTCGATGCCCAGCGAGTTGTCCTCGTCGGTGCCGTAGGCCAGTTGCGGCTCACCGCTGCGACCGGCAATGCGCTGCAATTCGGACTTCTCGTCGGCAGAGGCAAGCGGCTTGTAGGCGTACTCGATGGCCCAGTAGTCGTAAGGCCCGAGGGCCAACTGGAAGGCGGTGCCGCCCTTCTCGCCCGGCAGCGGCAGGTTGATCGGCGCGTACTCCATCACCGAGCCGGCCAGGCCGTTCGTGCGCGTGAACTCCGGATCCGAGAGCTGCTTGTCGGTGTAGATTTTCGACGAGCGGAAGTTGTGGCGCAACCCGAGCGTGTGGCCGACCTCGTGCATCATGGTGTCGGTCAGGTAGTCCAGCACAAAGCGCTCGGCCTCCGGGCTCGCCGGGTCGATGTCCCCGCGCGCCTCGAGCACGTCCAGGGCGTAACCCAGCTGCTCGGCCGAGTCCTCTGCACGGGTGCAGTATTCGTGACCGTCGTGATGCGCTGCGGCAGATGCCTGGGCGGGATGGTCGTTGCGGCCTTGCTGCATCAACACACGCCAGTCGATGGCGGAACCCGACGTCAGGATCTGGCTGCGCAGGGCGCGCAGGCCGCGCGAGGACAGACTCTCGAAGCCGATGTCGGCGTCGAGGATCTCGCCGCTGCGCGGGTCGATGTGACTCGGCCCGATGGCACCGAACTGCGCACGCGAGTTGGTCATCCAGCGCACGGAAGCCACACCCAGGTCGAGGGTGTCGAAATCGGCGTTGTCGGGCTGGACCTTGACCACGATGGCGTTGCTGAAGCCGATCTTCTCGAAGGCGCGGTTCCACTCGAGCGCGCCCGCGCTGAGTGCCCCGCGGTACTTGAGCGGGACCGTGCGGTCGATCCAGAACGTGATCGGCTTGACCGGCTC
>JANONH010000644.1:0-5759 GCA_031420735.1 Methylibium sp. | reverse complement strand
TATCGTCCACGATCTCGCTGAAAAGAGGTCGAGCTTTTTGTCGTATTCGATCTTTGCGATGCCCAACAGGCAGCCCGCAGCGCCGACTCGAAGGGCGGTCGCTGCAGCCCGAACGCGGGTGGGTCTTCAGGGCTTACGGCGCTTGCTGCCGACAATGGGGCACGCGTAGGCCTCGGCGGTTTCGTAATGCTCGAGTCGCGACAGCACCGCACGATTGCCGATGTAGCGCTTCTTGAGTGCGACCAGCCGCCGATCTGTGCCGGCGCAATAAATCTCGACGCTCTCTCGGAGGAACTCTCGGCGCTCGACCTGTTCTGGCGTACTGCCATCGAACGGTTCTTGTCGGAAGTGCTCACACAGCTCTCGATTTTCTATGTACGACTTGACCTCTGAAGGAAAAGCGGGTGTATCAGCCGCCTGGGCCGCAGCGGACATTGCCAGCAACACCACAAGAGTTTTCATGAGGGCATGAACAGCGAATTCTTTTCCGTTAGAACATGCCGTTGCTGTGTTTTGCTTTGGCCTGTACTACTTGAAGCACATCCCAGTGTTCCACGATTTTCCCGGCGTCGTCAAAGCGGAAGATATCGATACCAGCCCAGTCCCTGTTCGCGTCGGTAGGCCAGACTTGGTGGCAGTGCAAGACGACAAGCTTGCCTTCGGCGACGCTCCGCTTGAAGTGCACCTGCTTGCCCGGGTACTCACGAGCCATGCGTTTAAAGTATTCAACGAACGCGCCTTTTCCGTCCGCGACGTGCGGATTGTGTTGCGTGTAGGTCGCCCCAACGTAGAGTTCGACCGCGGTGCTTGGGTTGCACTGATTGAACATCATGTCGTAGAACGCCATGGCGTTCTTTCGGTTCTGGTCAGGATTGGTGGGCATGTAGTTTCCTTGGTGGAGGCGTGCAATTTCAAGTGCTGCGGCGAGCTGCCCGCTGCATGCGAAGAATCGGCAGCAATCATCATCGACGTCTCAGCGCGTCGCTTGGTAATACGCGTCGTGACGGTGCAGAAGTCAAGCCGCTTGCACATCTGGATCGGCTTCCTGGTCAACCGACTCCAGCAACTCCTGGGCGAGCTGGGCACGCTTCTCGGGAGAGAGTTCCTGGGCTTTCTTCGCAAGCTCGGCAAGCAACTCGGACACAGCTGGCTCCTCTCTAGGCAACGGGCAAAGTTCATGCTTGTGACCACCTCGGGACACCGAGCCGATCACGCCCGCCGCACTCCCGCTTGATCCAGATCATCCCTCCGCCCCCCAGCCCTCTGCACACTCGGCTCGGTGTCTGCCCACTCTCTTATTCCTGCGCTCCCGAGCGCGGCGCCCGCCGACATGCCTGCCGTGCAGGCGCGCAACCACGCCGCCACCGGCGGTAATCGCGAGCTTGCGCCATGACGCCCGTTGCAGAGCCGCCGGGCACGCCGATCTCGGCGACTTTGCCGACCGTGCCCGCGGCCTTGGCCATCATTCGCGCCGAACACCGGGCGCTCCGCCGTTTGTTCGAGGCGATGACGGCCCTGCTCACGCTCGCTCGTCACGGCAACCGCGAGCCGGACTTCAACGTCTTGCGCGCGATGCTCTTCTATGTGGACGAGTTCCCCGAGCGGCTGCACCACGTGAAGGAAACGAAGATGCTGTTCGCGCGCATGCGTGAGCTCTCGCCGACAAACTGCGCGCTGCTAGATCGGCTCGACGGCGAGCATGCACACGGCGAGCGCCGCATCCGCGAGCTGGAGCACAAGCTGAGCGCATGGCAGTTCCTCGGCGACGCGCGGCGCGCGGGCTTCGAGCGCAGCCTTGCGGCCTATATCGCGTTTTACCTCGAGCACATGCGCGTGGAGGAGGTCGAGCTGCTGCCCGCGGCGCAGTTGGCATTGGGCGAAGACGACTGGCGCATCCTGGCGCGCGCATTCGGCCTCAACCGCGACGCGCTCGCCGGCGCCGAACCCGAGGCGCAGTACGCGGCGCTGTTCGACACCCTTCTGCGCGCCATCGGCGTGGCCGAAGCCGGCGGCGCCGAGCCAAGGTGCAAACCCGGTTAACGCGCGGCGCCGATGGACCGTTCACAGCCGGGGGTGCCATGGAGCCTGTTCAATTCGCCGTCCAGCCGTTCAGCCGGGTTGTCCGTAGGTTGATGCACATCCGATTTGCGGTCCCGCTCGCTGCCATGGCGCTGACGCTGCAATCACCACCGACTTGGGCAACGCCCATTTGTCGATGGGTGGATGAAAAGGGGCGCACCCAGATCGCGGAACTTGTTCCTGAAAAGTTCAGACAGGTCGCAAGCTGTACCGACTCGCAGAAGTACGAACTCTCGACCGAGCAGCGTCGGGCGGCGGAGCAACGACTTACCGAAGACAGGGAAAGGGCGCGCAAGGGAGCAGTCAAGCCGCCAGGAGAACGGGGTTCAAGCGCACCGCGTCCACCATCTGCGGCGTCCCAACCCGGCGTAAAGCGGCCCACCGAAGTCGTCACAGACTCCACGAACTGCGAGACCTGGTGGCGCATCTACGACGAGAGCGTCGAGTGCTTCGGCCCCTTTCGGACAACGCGAGGCGCGACCAAGGTAGAAGCCTTCGACGCGTGCAACGTCGTCCCAAGTCCCGAGTCCAAGTGCGGACCAAGAAGTCACTGAGGTGCAGACAGCCTGCTGGCCGCTCCTTGCCGAGCCGGGGCGGGCGTGAAGTCAAGGCCGCATGAGCGGGCCGCAGGCGGAGCCGGCAATTCCACGCGGGCTCCGCTGCGGTGAAACCTGCAGCAGAATGCAGGCTTGAAGCCGCTGCACATTGCCGTCGTCGATGATGAAGCCGACATCACCCGCCTGCTCGCCACCTATTTAAAGAGCCACGGCTTTCGCACCAGCGAACTCTCGTCTGGCGCCGCGCTGATGGCGCTCATGCCGGCCGACCCGCCCGACGTGGTGCTGCTCGACTTGGGCCTGCCCGGCGAAGACGGCCTGAGCATTGCGCGCCAGTTGCGCGAGCACTGGCGCTGCGGCCTGCTCATCGTGAGCGGGCGTGGCGATGCGGTCGACAAGGTGGTGGGCCTGGAGATCGGCGCCGACGACTACGTGACCAAACCCTTCGACCTGCGCGAGCTGCTCGCGCGCATCAAGGCGGTGGCGCGGCGGCTCGAGCCGCCGGCTGCGGCAGCCGCCATTGCCGCGCCGGCTGCGCCGCTGGCCGAGCGCACGCGCTGGCGCTTTGGCCCCTGGGAGCTCGACACCGCGGCGCGCCGCCTGCTGGGCGAGCAGGGCCGCGAGGTGGCGCTCACCAGTGGCGAGTTCGAGTTGCTTTCGGTGTTGGTCAAGCATGCCGGGCGCGTGCTCTCGCGCGACTTTCTGCTTGAAGCCACGCGCGGGCGCGAAGCCGGGCCTTTCGACCGCACCATCGACGTACAGATCGGGCGCCTGCGCAAGAAGCTCGAGGCCGAGCCGCAGAACCCGCAGCTCATCAAGTCGGTGCGCGGCGCCGGCTACATTTTGGTGCCGGTCGTGGCGGCCGGCTAAGAGCGCGCATGGCCCTGCCACCCGACGCCGAGGTCCTGTACCGCTCGCTGTTTGCGGCCTACCCCGATGCGCTGCTGCTGGTCGACGCCGCCGGCACCATCGCCATGGGCAACCCGGCGGCGAGCCGGTTGCTCGGCTACAGCGCCGAAGAACTGGCCGGCATGTCGGTCGACGCCCTGGTGCCCAACGCCATCCGCCCGCGCCACGCGGCCTACCGCGAAGCCTATTCACACGAACCGCGGCCGCGGCCCATGGGCACCACACAGGCCGAGCTCGTGGCCCGGCGGCGCGACGGCAGCCACGTCATGGTCGAGATCGCCCTGAGCCCGCTGCAAGACCATGGCTTGCCCTATGTGGTGGCCGCGGTGCGCGGCATCGAGGCCTACCCGCGCATGCAGCAGGCGCTGCAGCGCGCGCGCTACAGCGAATTCGTGGCCCAGATGGGGCGCCTGGCAGTCGACACGCGCGACCCCGCCTTGTTGCTCAGCGAAGTGCCCAAGGTGGCCGCCCAAGCGCTGCAGCTCGACCGCGCCGAGGTCTACCTGCTCGAAGCCAACCAGCTCGAGTTCCGCATGGCCGGCGGCGTGGGCTTGGGCCACGAGCAATGCCTGGGCAGCAAGGTGGCCAACCGCCCCGACACGGCGCCTGGCTTCGTGCTGGCGCGCGGTGCCGCGCTCTCGGTGGCCGACTACCGCAGCGAGCGCGACTTCCCCGTGCCGGCGGCCTATTTCGAGCAGGGGCTGGTGTGCGGCATGGCGGTGCCGCTGTCGGACCGCGGCCAGACGGTGGGCGTGTTGGCGGTGCACTCACGCCGCGCCAAGCGTTTCGACGACGATGAAGTGCGCTTTTTGCGCTCGCTCTCCAACCTGCTGGCCGCGAGCCTGCAGCGCGCGCACACCGAAGAGGCGCTCAAGCATTCGCAGCGCCTCGAGAGCGTGGGCCAGCTCACCGGCGGCATTGCGCACGACTTCAACAACCTGCTCACAGTGATCCAGGGCAACCTTCAGGTGCTCGAAGAGCACCCGGCGATCGCACGCGACGACGACGCGCAGCAACTGCTGGCCTCGGCCGCGCGTGCCAGCCGCCGAGGTGCCGAGCTGACCGGCAAGCTGCTGACGTTCTCACGCCGGCAGGTGTTGAGCCCGAGCCGCGTGGACGTGGCGGCACTGGTCGAATCGCTGGCCGACATGCTGCGTCGCACGCTGGACCAGCGCGTGCGCATCGAGGTCGACGCGGCCGGGTCCCTGGCGTGCATGGCCGACGCCGGCCAGCTCGAGGCGGCACTGCTCAACCTGGCCATCAATGCGCGCGACGCCATGCCCGAAGGCGGCACGCTCGCCTTCGCCTGCCGCGCGAGCGGGCGGTTCTCGCCCGAGCTGGCCGACGAGCTCGGCGTGGCGGCCCACACCGGCGCGGCGTATGTGGAAATCGACGTCGTCGACACCGGCCGCGGCATGTCGGAGGCGGTGCGCGCGCGTGCATTCGAGCCCTTCTTCACCACCAAGGAGATCGGCCGCGGCACAGGCCTGGGCCTCGCCACCGTGTACGGCTTCGTCAAGCAGTCGCACGGCGCGGTGCAGTTGCGCACGGCGCCGGGCGTGGGCACGACGGTCACGCTGGTGCTGCCGCGCTTCGACGCATCTGGCGCCGCGCCGGCCGCCAAGAGCCACGCGGGCGCCGCCGTGCCGCGGGGCTTGAAGGTGCTGCTGGTGGAAGACGAGTCCGAGGTGCGCAGCGTGGTGCGCAACCACCTGGTCGCGCTCGGCTGCCGCGTGAGCGACTGCGCCACCGCCGAGCAGGCCCTGGCCAGGCTGGCCGAGGACACCGACCACGACTTGCTGCTCTCCGACATTGCGCTGGGCCCGGGCCTGCGCGGCACCGAACTCGCGCGCGAGGTGAAAGAGCGGCTGCCGCACTTCGCGGTGCTGCTCATGTCGGGCTACTCGGCCGAACTGCTGGCCACCCAGGGCGCGGGCGCGCCCGAACCGCAGTGGCTGCGCAAGCCCTTCGGCCGCACCGAGCTGGCGCAGGCAATCGCGCGCGCACTCGGCGCGCGCGATCGCAGCGCTTAAGGGCGCTGCGCGTTCGCCCGGGCAGGCGCGCTGCGTTCGCCTGCGCCCGCCCGGCGGGCTGCGCCGGTTCTTGCTCAGGCGCCGATCAGGCCTCGACCAGCATCTCGAAGCCGCCGTAGATGAGGCGCTTGCCATCGAAGGGCATCGGGTTGGCGTCGGGCTGCATGCGCGGGTCGGCCAT
>JANONH010000643.1:0-2438 GCA_031420735.1 Methylibium sp. | reverse complement strand
TGGCGGGACAGCGCGCAGCGCGAAGGGTGCCCCATGAAATTTTCAGCCGTCTGGGAGCTTGCATGATCCGCGTGATGTTGGTGGACGACCACGCGCTCGTGCGCATGGGGTTTCGCATGCTGCTGGCCAATGCCGAAATCGAGGTGGTGGCCGAGGCCGAAAGCGGTGAGGCGGCCTGCCAGATGGTGCCCAAGGTCAAGCCCGACGTGGTGGTGATGGACCTCTCCATGCCGGGCATGGGCGGGCTCGAGGCGGTGCGCCGGCTGCTCGCGCAGGACAACAAGCTCAAGTTGCTGGTGCTGTCGGCCCACGAAGACACCGCCCACCCACAGCGCGTGCTGCGCGCCGGTGCCCTGGGTTACCTGGCCAAGCGCAGCGCGCCCGAAGCGCTCATTGCCGCGGTCACTGCCGTGGCGCGCGGCGAGCGCTACATGGACCCGCAAACCGCCCAGCGCCTGGCAATGGCCCAACTCGACGGCGACCCGAGCCCGGCCGAAGCGCTGAGCGAGCGCGAGTTCGCCGTCTTCATGCAGCTCGCGCGCGGCGCCTCGGTGGCGCAGATTGCCGACCACCTGAAGCTCTCACCCAGCACGGTGGGCACCCACCTCTATCACATCAAGCAAAAACTCGGTGCCAGCAACCAAAGCGAGATCACCCTGGTGGCCTTGCGCTGGGGCTTGATCCAGGCGTGAAGCGCGGTGCCAAGCGCCCGGTGCGCAGCCGGCGCTCAGGGCAGGGCGCCCTGCAGCCTGCGAAAGGCCAGGAACTCGGCGCGGGTGCGCGGGCCGTAGGTGCTGAAATCCGGCCTCGGGTCGTTGAGGTATTCGGCCTTGCCGCGCTGCACGCGGTCCCGGCCCAGGCGCTGCAGCATCGACGCAGCGTCCAGGCCGTAGACGCGCGCGGCATTGAGGCCGAATATCTTGCGCTTGACGGCGGCGGTGAGCGCCGGGTAGCCGTATTTCTGCTGGAACTCGCTGCCGATCTGGAACGCCCGAAACGCCTGGATCTGGTCTTGCGGGCTGCCGTACCAGATGGAGTCGGTGCCCCACAGGATGCGGTCCTCACCAAAGCTCACGAGCAGCTTGCCCAGCAGGTGCGCGGCCTGGTCGGGCTCGCGCATGAGGTAGCGCCAGGTGCTGCCGAGTTCGGCGTAGACGTTCTGCGGCCGCCCGGCTTCGTTCATCGAGCGCAGCAGCGCATCGACGCCGAATTTGGCGCGTGCATCGTATGGCCCCTCTTTGCGCGCCGTGTCGAAGCCCGCGTGGTAGACCAAAAAACGCATGTCGGGGTGGCGTCGGGCCGCCGGGCCGATGTCGCGCGCACTCGAGAATTCGTAGCCGCGCGGGCCGAACGAGAGGCCTTTGTGTACGGCGATGTTCCTCACGCCGAGTTGCCGCGCGCGGTCGATGAAGGGCCGGCCGTGGCGCTCGTCGTCGAGAAAGTAGCCCGCGGGGCCGTCTTTGGGGCCGAACTGCGTGTAGGTTTTAAAGGCGACGATGCGGTGGCCCGAGGCCTGGGCCTGCATGCCGTCGAGTTCGCCCGCCAGGGTGGGCATGCAGCGGCCGTGCAGCAGCAGCCGCTCGCTGCCGTCGAGCGCGAGCGCGGCGGCGCGGGTGGCGCCGGCCGCCTCGAAATCGAGCGGGTTGGTGTCCGCGCCGCCGGGCACGTGCGAGAGCACGCCCATGGCGGTGTCGCTGTCGTAGAACACGTCTTTAAGCAGGGCGCCGCTCGAGAAGCACTCCACGTGGTCGGCCTGGCCGCAGCCGCTGTTGGGCATGGCCCGAAAGGCGTCGGGCGAGGCGTTCTTGCGCCACGCGCCGCGCGGGTTTACATGATGGAGCTGCACGTCGAAGATGAACTCGTCGCCGGCAAGCGTGGCCTCGGCCGCGGCCAGCTCGTAGGGCGCTTCGCGGGCCAGCGCATAGTGGCCGCCGGTCTGCCCGAAAGCGGCGAACGCGCGGTTAAAGGCGCCGAGCGTGGCCGCCGCGCCCAGCAGCGAGGCCAGGGTGCGGCGCCGCGACTGCCCCGTGCGCCGCGCACACTCGCCGAGCGCTTGGCGCGCGTCGGCGCAGGCGGCCCGCGCCGCAGCACCGAGCGCCACCGGAGCGAACTCGCCGTTGGAGGTGCTGTCGAGCTTGATCGGCAAAGTGGCGGGGTCGGGATCGGGATCGGTCAGGCGGTGCATGGTGGTGTGGCTCGGCTCAAGCCGGCGGGCAAACGCGGGCCTTGCATGGTGAACCGCCGCGGCGGGCTTGCCAAGCGGTGGCTGCGATGAAGCCACCCGAGCAGCCGTCGGAGCTGCCGGAGTTGCCACCGGAGCGGGCGTTGAAGCTGCCACTGGAGCGGCCGTTGGAGCTGCCACCTGAGCTGCCACCTGAGCTGCCACCCGAGCTGCCACCCGAGCTGCCGCCCGAGCAGCCGCCCGAGCGCGCCACGCG
>JANONH010000642.1:0-6952 GCA_031420735.1 Methylibium sp. | reverse complement strand
AACAGGTCGGCCATGCCGGGCAACTTGATCTCGCCGTGCAGCGGTTTGTCGGACACGCACAGCAGCGTGCCGTAAGGCACCCTGAAACGAAAGCCGTTGGCCGCGATCGTGGCGCTTTCCATGTCGAGCGCGATGGCGCGGCTCTGGCTGAAGCGGCGCTCAGGCGTGCTGGGCTGGTCGTGAAAAGGCAGCAACTCCCAATTGCGGTTGTCGGTGGAGGCGACGGTGCCGGTGCGCATGACGCGTTTGAGTTCGGGACGCGCGAGCCGGGTCACGTCGGCCACGGCCGACTCGAGCGCCACCTGCACTTCGGCCAGGGGCGGGATGGGCACCCACAGGGGCAGCTCCTCGTCGAGCACATGGTCCTCGCGCACCGAACCGTGCGCGAGCACGTAGTCGCCCAGGCGCTGCGTGGTGCGCAAGCCCGCGCAGTGGCCGAGCATGATCCAGGCGTGAGGGCGCAACACCGCAATGTGGTCGGTGACGGTCTTGGCATTGCTCGGTCCGACGCCGATGTTGACCATGGTGATGCCGGCGCGGTCGCGCCTGAGCAGGTGATAGGCCGGCATTTGCGGCAGGCGCGGTGGCGGCACGCCGAGAAAATCGCCCGGCTCGAGGGTGCAGCCAGTGCGCCGCATCACCACGTTGCCCGGCTCCACGAAGCCGACATAACTGTCGTCCTCGCCGCTGGCGCCGCCTTCGAACAGCGCTGCCTGGCCGCGGGCGGTTTGCATGAGCTCGTGACCGAGCTTGATGAACTCATCGATGTAGAACTGGTAGTTGGTGAACAACACGAAGTTCTGGAAATGCTCGGGCGCCGTGCCCGTGTAGTGCCGTAGGCGGTGCAGCGAATAGTCGATGCGCGGCGCGGTGAAAAGGGCAAGCGGGTGCACGACGTGACCATCGGCGTTGCGCCGCGGCTCGTCGGTGCCGTTGGCGATGCCGTCGTCCATGGCGCCGAGGTCGGGCAGGTCGAACAAGTCGCGCATGAGCGCTCGACGCTCGGCGCTCAGCGTGCCCTCGAGGTGGTCGTGCTCGGCAAGCGAAAAGTGGGCGGGGATCGGCTGTTTGCTGGTGCCAATCTCGAGCGCGACGCCGTGGTTGCGCAGCAGCAGCGTGAACTGCTCGAGCAGGTAGCGGCCAAACAGGTCGGGGCGGGTCAGCGTGGTTTCATAGCGCCCCGCGCCGGCCACGAAGCCGTAGGCGAGCGGCGTCTCGGCGCGCGCCACCGTGGCCGTCTGCACCGCCACGTAGGGGTAGCACACGCGCACCCGCTCGCCAAGCGGCGCACCCGCCACGAAGCGCTGCAGTTGCTCGCGCAGCAGGCCCACAGCGTGCGAGTAAAGGCGTCTGACTTCCTCGAGCGCGAGCGCGGGGTCGGTAAAGCGCTGCGGCGGTGCCGGCTCGGTTTGACTCATGGGGTCGATTCTGACTTCGAACACCGACCAATGCGCCAGGCTTGTAAAGCGGCAACCGGCACGACCGGGCTGAAGAGCGTCAACCGGTACCCCCTGTCACAAAGCGGGGCGCAAGGGCTGGCATCATCGGCAGTACCTTGACGCACTCCGGACATCCCTACCCATCATGAGACGCCGAACTCTTTGTGCTTGCCTTCCCGCAGTTGTCGGCCCCTGGGTCGTCCCCGCCCTGGCGCAAGCTTTGCCCTCGTCCGAGCGCAGTGTCGTCGTGCTCGACGTGGAGCTGGTGGACGAACAGAACAACCCCGCGACGGTGCAGGCGCAGGAACGGCGCTTGTTGGCGGCACACGTGCAATTGCAGCAAGCTTTGCGCGATTTCAAGCTCTACCGCGTGCTCGATCCGGTATCCACGGCGGCATTGCAGACGACGCTGCGGTCGCAGCAGGCGTTCTTGTATCGGTGCGACGACTGCGCCTACCAGATCGGCGCAATGGCAGGCGCCGAATTGGCCATGACCAGTTGGGTGCAGAAGGTGAGCGAACTGATCCTTAACTTCAACATCGAGATTCACGATGTCGCCAAGCAGAAGGTCTTGCTGAGCAAGTCGGTCGACATGCGCGGCAACGACGACGTCTCCTGGAAGCGTGCGGTGCACTACCTGGTGCGCGATATGTCCGAAAAGCGCGCCAAGAACCCCGCTTACGGGCGCTGAATCCCGAGGCCCCGAGGCGGAGCCGCCGGGTCGGCCGCGCTCACCCCACCTGCGGAATTGCGCGCAGCTGGGCCGGGCGCTGAAAGCGGCCGGTCATTCCCATTCCAGTTCGGCGTAAGCGGCGCTGACGTTGCGCTGGTGGAAGACATCGAGCAAGCGCCATCGCGGGGTGTCGGGGCGCACGCGCTCGAGCGCCTGCGGCAAGGTGACACCCTCCTTGATGGCGCGGCGCACGTCGGATTGCAGACGCTCGAGATAGCGTTGCTGCGCGTCGAGCGCGCCCGGCCAAACGGTGCTCGCGGCGCCGTGGCCGGGCACCACGGTGCGAACGGCCGGCCCGGCGCGCAATTGCGCCAGCACGCCGAGCCAGCCTTTGAGCCGGCCGTCGACGACGGGGGTGTGCTCGATGAAGAGCAGGTCGCCGAGGAACAGCGTTCCGCTCTGCAGGTCGAGCACGCTCAGGTCGGCGTCGGTGTGCGCTGTGGGCCACGCGGTGAGCTCGAGTTTTCGCCCGCCGAGGTCGATGTGGAGCGATTTTTCGACCACGACCGTCGGTGCCACCAGCCGCACCGCCGACGCCGCTTCGGTGCCGAAGTCGCGCCGCAGCGCATTCAAGTAGGCGGGGCCGCGAGCGGCGAGCCCGGCACGAAGCCGTGCATGGCCCACGAAGCTCGGAGCCGGATCCCCGGCGTCGCGTGCCGCGTCTTCGAAGACGCTGTTGCCAAGCAGGTGGTCGGGATGCGCGTGCGTGTTGATGACGTAGCAAACCGGCAGACGCGTCAGCCGCCGCACGCCGGCCACGAGGCGCCGCGCGGCGACGGCACTTCCGCCGCTGTCGATGACGGCAACGCAGCGCTCGCCGATCACGACGCCGCTGTTGGACACATCGCCGTCATTGCCCGGGCCCCATTCCTCGAGCGCCCCATGGTGCACGTGGACGCCCGGTGCCAGCAACGAGAGACCGCTCGGCGCAGCCGCGGTGGCCGAAGCCACGAGCAAGGCCCAGACCAAGAGCCAAGGCAAGGCCCTGCGCGAACGCCCCGCTGCGACGCCAAGCCGCGCGGCGCTGGCAAGCCGGCGGCCGCTGTTCATAGCGTCCCTATTTGGCGTCGTTGATGAAGCAGGACTTCTTCGCGGTGGTCTGCAGCGCGCGGTAGCGCTTGATCTGGTCCTGCAGGACGGCGGCGTCGCGGATGGAGTTGCCGCGTTCACCGCCGATGCTGTTGGCATGGGTGGCCGTGCTCATGGTGTCGAAGTCGGCAAAGCGGACCTCCGCGGCGATCTTGTCCAGGGTGCAAGCGCACTTGTTGACCATCTCGTAGTGGGGCCCGGGGTGTTGACGCATGCACTCCTGCACGTACAGCACGCGGTCTGCCGTGGGGAAATCGTTGGCCGCGGCAGGCAAGGCAACTTGAAGAAGAACCAGGCTTGCCGATGCGCAAGACAGCAGTGGATGCCGATGGGGGCTCATGGTGAGTCTCATTTTTTATTGGAAGACGGTGCGCCGGTGGGGCCGGACAGGGTGAGCGTTTCTTCCATGACCGGCGCGTCGCTCGGCAGCGCACCCGGTAAGACGGTACTGACCCGGTACACGCCGCCCGGCACGGCATTGGCCAACACGAAGGTGTAGCGCTTGCCGGCGTAGCGCTCGAAGCGACTGCGCAGCGGGTCGTTCTCGTAAGGCGCGATGCTCACTTCCTGCGCCGCCACCTCGCGCCCGTTGTAGTTGACCTTGGTCGCACGCACGCTCGCGTTCTCGGCCATCGTCATGCGGATGCGCTTGCGGAAGTAGGCCGATTTGCCTTTGGTGAGGCGCTCCATCTCGCGGATGTCGCGCTCGAGAAAGTAAAGGATCACGGGGTTGGACTCCGCCTCGGCGATGTCGGGTAGCTTGACTTCGCGCTCGCCGCTGAGGAAGTTGCCGGCCACCACGCAGCAGCCCGTGGCCGCGCGCTTGACGTCCAGGCGCACCTCGTCGGTGAAGCCGCTCTCCAGGCTGCCGGACTTCACGAAGCTGTAGCGCAAGGAGCCGGGCACGCTGACGTTGTTCAGGTGACGCTCGGTGAAGACGAGCCGCTCGGCCTGCGAGAACTCGCTGGGCTCCACGGCACGGGCGGGGGCCAGACCCACCAATGCCGCTGCTGCCGCGCACAGCGCAAGGCGGGAAGCGGAACGGGAACCGGGGGCGGAGAGCGAAAACTTCATGGAAGATCCAATTCGGTCGAGAGTTCGAGCGCTTGTTTCGGGTCGAGCGAAGCGAGGCGGGTCAGCGCATTTCGCATCTTGTGCGCATCGCCCTGCCGTTTGTAGAGCGAGGCCAGCTTGACCCAGGCGCGCACGTAGGCCGGGTCGATCTCGATGCAGTGTTGCAGGACGGCGATCGAGGCGTCGTGGAGGTGCAGGCCGTCATAGGCGATGCCCTGCACGTAAGCGGCTTCCGGGTCGTCGTCGTTCTCTTGGCGCCAGCGTTCGGTCATTTGCAGCAAGGCGGGCCACTGCTGTTTTTGCTCGAGCGCGGCGGCCTGCAGGAAAAAAGGCTGGGCTTCGGATGACTCTTCCCAGAAGGTCTTGCCCTGCAGCGGCTCGACCGGCAGGTAGGCGCTGTCGTCGTCGATGCGCCCGGGCAGCCAGTCGGCCGGTGCGGCAAAGTAATGCGCCGCGCCACCGCGAAGCCGGAAGGTCAGGATGCCCACCAGGGCGCCATCGGCGTCGAACAGGCCGCCTCCGCTGGCGCCGGAATTAAACCAGTTGGTGCTCTGCACGATCTGGCTGCCGCCATGCCGGTGCAGCGAGACCACCTCGCCCTCGCTCAACTGCATGCCCACGCCGCCGGTGTAGCCCATGGCCATGAGGCCCTGCCCCGCCTTGAGCGCCGAGGCGCGCCCGATCACGACCGGGTCGCCTTCGAGGCGGGGCACATGCAGCAAACACAGGTCTTGCGGCAGATGAGCCGACTGCCGCGCGGCGGTCCAGCGCTGGCCGCCCTTGACCACGTGCACGCGCGCGGCCTGCCGCGTGACGTGGCAGTTGGTGACCACCCTGTCGCGACCGACGATCACGCCCGAGCCGAGTTGCAGTTTGCCCTGCTCGGTGACGGCCTCGATCTTGAGCACGCTGGGCGCGACCTTGAGCAAGGCCGCACGGTCGATGGCCTGCGCCGGGGCGGCCAAGACCGCCAGCCACAACGAGGCGAGCAAGGAGATCGGCGTTCTGCGCATGGAACGGCTGCCGTTTCGGCCTTGCGGTGCGAATGGACTACTGCCGCACGTCGGCAGCGGGCGCGTCTTCCAGCAACGGCACCCCGAAGTCGCGCAAGATGGCCAGGATCTCGGGGCGGCGCTTGTCGATCAGGGTTTCGATCTGTTCCTTCCATTCGCGCTCGCCGTAGCGCACGCCCATGGCCATCGGGAAATCGAACTTGATCCCGGGCTCCGAGCGCATGGGCACCACGGTGAGCTTGGGTTGCTGAACATGCTTGGCAAAGTAACCGGCGATCGGGCCCCACACGATGGCGGCGTCGAGCTTGCCCATGGCGAGGTCTTTCTCGATGATCTCGCCCGGGTACTGGTCGGGATTGGCGTTGAGAATCTGGTAGGGCACCCCTTGGTCCACCAGCCGGTGCTTGCTGAGCCAATCGTTGGCCGGCGAGCGGTCGTAGACGCCGATGCGCAGCTTCTCGAGTGTGGCGCGGTCGAGCTTGAGGAAGTCGTCGGACGATTTCACGCCATCCAGACCCTTGCCTTGGACGAACACCATGGCGTAGGTTGACCGGTAATAGGGCTTGGTCGCCGAAACCTGGTCGAAGCCGGCCGGCACGCCCATCACGATGTCGCAGCGGAAGTCTTCGCCTGGCAATTTATAGCGCAGGGTGTTGCGAATGAACGCCAGCCGGGCGGGAAAAGAAAAATACTCGAGCGGCAGCCCCAGGTCCTTGGCAAACAACTCGGCGATCTTGTTCTCGTAACCCTCGCTCTTGACATTGGAGAAGGGCAGATTGTTGGGGTCTTGGCAAACCCGGAACGCCTTGCGCGGCGCCGCGTCTTGCGCAGCCGCTGGGGCGGTAAGCGCCGCGAGCGAGGCCAGCGCGCAGAGCGCGCCCCTGGCGGAGCGACCAAACGGCTTCGTCATCACTGCAGTTCTTCGACCTTGGCGCGCGTGATGGCGCCGTCGGAGCGGCCCTTCAAGTAAGCGTAGAGCTGGTCGATGTTGTCCATCACCTGCTTGTTGTTACTGAAACTTTGCATGCCCTTTTCGAGGCGGCCCTCCTTGATGGCCTTGACGAACTCGTCTTTGCTCAGGGTCTTGAGGCTCGTCACCAGCGAGGGGCCGACCATGCCTTCCTGGTTGGCGCCGTGGCAACGGTCGCACGCTGCAGCGCGCCAGGCACGAAAGCCCTTCATCGTGTCGGCGTCAACCTTGTAGCCGTCGACCACCTTGTAGGGCGGCTGCTTGGCGTCTTGAGCATGGGCGAGCGTCATGGCGCCGCAAAGGGCAAGACCGAGGAGGGAGGGGCGAAGCATCATGATCAATCCAGGGATGAATGGAAGTGGTTCTTGAACGAAAAAGGGATGGTGAGCGTTGACCGTTCACCATCCCCCGCAGCTAACAGGTCGCGAAGGCGCGTGCCTTCTACGACTTCAAACTACAAAGATCAGTTCGGCAATGCCCAGACCGTCAGCGAGCCGCCAAGTTCCGTGTATTGGTTCAATTCACGGTAACCACCGACTGCGCCCAGGCCGTCGGTGTCCTTCTCGAGGCCAGCCGCCATGCCGATACCGGCCCAGCCGCCAATGCCCGAGAAGGTGCCGATGTACTGCTTGCC
>JANONH010000641.1:0-4385 GCA_031420735.1 Methylibium sp. | reverse complement strand
GCTGACAAGTTTGAACCGAAAGGGCAGGCAACACTGCCAGAGGCAGTCCCCAGCGTCACATCGCTCCCCGAATCGAACAGACCGTTCTCATTTTTGTCGAGGAATGGCTGCCCGAGATCTTCAAACGTCTCGCCAGAATCGTAGACGTTGTTGGTCGGCGCCCCGGCGTCGACGAAGGTCTCTTCCCCTTGCGTCCATGCAAGAACAGTGACGCGACCATCGGCTGGCCTGAAATCCTGACTAGAAAGAGTGACAGTGCAAGCAGAAATACCATTGGTCGCAGCGCCGGCCGTGTTGCAAGACGCGACCACTTGGCCTCCCTCGGCAACGAAGTTGACCGTGCTTCCGTCCGGCACCGGATTGCTTAGGCGGTCGGCCATGCGCAAGGTGATATTGGTGGTCACACCATCCGTGAGCAACGCCTCGATATTAAACGTGGAAACGCTGAGGGAAAACGCCTTTTGAACCGGCAAGCCCGAGGCTACCGACAAGGTGTTCGAGACATTCGTGATCGAGGGTTGCGACACCAACGTCGCACTGACTTGAACCGGACCCGGTGCTGATCCCGCATTGACCGCAACCGATACCGTTCCTGTCGCTGATGTTGATTGCGTAAGCGACACCGTTCCTGCCGTCGCACCAAGATAAGTTCCATCGGGCCTCAGCGTGAGCGCCAAGTCAATGTTCTGTCCAGCGACCGGATTTCCACTGCTGTCGACTAGCTTGAAGCTTACCAGCGACTGGCTTACGTTCGGCGATCCAGCCAAGTAGATCCGGGCAGGTGAAGCTCCTGAGAATTGAATGTTTGCCGGTGCGGGAGCAACTGCCGTGACCTGAGTCGTGGACGTCACCGTCCCCACAAGTGCGGTCAGAGTGACAAGCCCAGAGCACGCTGAACTGCCACTCTGGTTGCGGTACGTCGTCGTGGCAACACCCTGCGAACTGGTAATCGCCTGAACTGGATCCAAGGTACCGCAACTCGCGCTGAATGTGACCGGAAGTTGGGGTGCGGGCGTTGTTGTCCCGGCCAATGTCACCGGCACGGACAGTTGCGCTGTCTCATAAGCTCCGACCAACGTCTTATTGCTCGTAACGGCACCAATGCTCGCCGTAGCTCCGCCCAGGGAAACTGCAAGTTGGCCTTGTCCACCACCAGTGACTGCCGCACCAATGATCGTTGCACCGCCGGCAAACGGGTCGCTGGATTGAACCTGAAAACGAGCAGTGCCTGCGCTATCGGTCAACTGTTGGCCCGAAGTCGGCGTGAATGTGATTGCGTCGCCGCTCACTGCCACCAACTTGCCGACTTCAGGCGCGTTTGAGGAGTTCCTGACTGTGACCACCACCGTAGCGACTTGCGTACCCGTCAAAGCCGGAGGGCTGATAACGGCGCCCGCACTGTCTTGAAGCGCAACTACGACGCTGCCCGCTCCGGTTCCTCCGCCGCCGGTCGGCCCACTTGCTCCAGGGCCGGCATACAGCGAGCTTCCTCCTCCGCCACCTCCGCCGCACGCCGCCAAGGCCAGAGCTCCGGCACCTATCGCTATGCAGCGAGCCAATTGCTTCATCATGCTTTTATCCCCGATAAGCTTTAGTTATTGACTTAACGTGCCGCTGCGCGATCCAGCACCACTTTGGGCGTCAGGAACACGAGCAATTCGGTCTTGTCCGAGCGCCGCGTCGTCGAGCGGAACAGTGCGCCGAGGATTGGCACGTCGCCCAGCAGCGGCACCTTGGTGGTGTCGGTCTGGTCGTTTTGCTCGAAGATGCCGCCGATCACGACCGTGCCGCCGTTGTCGACCAAGACCTGGGTCTTGACGTGCTTGGTGTTGATCAGGATGCCGGCTGCCGTCGTGCCACCGAGGCTGTCTTTGTTGATGTCGACGTCGAGGATGATGTTGCCCTCGGGCGTGATTTGCGGCGTGACTTCAAGCTTCAGCGTGGCCTTGCGGAACTGGATGGCGGTGGCGCCGCTGGAGGTTGCGGTTTGGTACGGGATCTCGGTGCCTTGCTCGATCAGTGCCTTGACCTGGTCGGCCGTCACGACGCGCGGGCTCGAGACGATCTTGCCCTTGCCGTCGGCCTCGAGAGCGGAGATTTCGAGGTTCAAGAAGCGATTGGCGGTCGCGCTGAACAGCGACACTGCAAAGGTGGCAGCGTCATAGTTGTTGAGCCCGACACCTGGCAGGTTGACGAAGTAGCTGTTGGGCGAGCCCGTTCCTGCACCACCCGTCGGACTCGGGTTGGGTTGCAGGGTGGTGGAACCCACGCCGAGGTAGTTGCCGCCGATCGCGGCACGGCCGTTGCCGCCCAGGCTCCAGCCCGGCACACCGCCCTGTTGGGCGCGCAAATCCGAAGCCCCGAGCTTGACGCCAAGAGAGCGCCCGAAACTGTCGTTGGCCTCAACGATGCGCGCCTCGATCAGTACCTGCCGCACCGGAATGTCGATGCGGGAGATGATCTGTGAGACCTCTTCGAGCTTGGTGGGGATGTCGCTGACGAACAGCTGGTTGGTCCGCGTCTCGTAGACGATGCTGCCACGCGTGGACAAAATGCGACCGGCGCTTTGGCCGCCTTGCCCACCACCGCTGCCGCCGCTCTGGCCCGCTTGCTGGCCATTGAGGCTCTTGGCCACTTCCTCGGCCTTGACGTAGTTCAACTGGAAGGCCTGCGTGCGCACCGGCTCCAGTGCGGCGATCTGAGCCTTGGACTCGAGTTCGAGCTTTTCCTTGGTGGCAATCTCGTCTTTGGGCGCGATCCAGAGCACATTGCCGCTCTTGCGAACGCCCAGGCCTTTGGCTTGCAAGATGATGTCGAGCGCCTGGTCCCAGGGCACGTCTTTGAGGCGCAAGGTCACGTTGCCGGTGACGGTGTCGCTCGTGACGACGTTGAAGTTGGTGAAGTCGGCAATCACCTGCAGCAGGGCACGAACTTCGATGCTCTGGAAGTTGAGCGAGAGTTTTTCGCCGGAGTAGCCCGGACCCTGAGTCAGCTTGTTGGGGTCGAGCTTTTGCGCCCGCACCTCGAGGACGAACTGGTTGTCGGTCTGGTAGGCGCTGTGCTCCCACACGCCCGTAGGCTCGACGACCATGCGGACCTTGTCGCCACTTTGCACGGTGGAGACGGTGCGCACCGGCGTGCCGAAGTCGGTCACGTCGAGCCGGCGGCGCAAGCTTTCGGGCAGGCTGGTCTTCAAGAATTCGACCACCAGGGTCTGGCCTTGCTGACGGATGTCGACGCCGACCTGATTGCTCGGCAGTTCGACGACAACACGCCCTGCGCCGTCTTGCCCGCGCCGGAAGTCGACGCTGCGCAGCACCTGCGGCGCCTGGTTTTGGCTGTCGGCAAAATGCACGGGGGCCGACGGCGCCTGAGCCTGCGCTTGCGCCGCGGCACCGGTCGTGGGCGACGCCGCCAACGGCTGCGAGCCGGCCGAGGTTTGCAGCGTCAACACCAGCGTCTTGCCTTCGACCCTGGCGGCGTAGCTGCCCGGCTGCTTGAGATTCAAGACCAGGCGGGTGCGGTCGCCGGCCTGGGCGATGCTGGCCGAGCGCACGTTGCCGGAATTGAGCTCGACGCTGTTGCGCCCGAGCGCGTTGGAGACCCCCGGGAGATCGATGGCCACGCGCGGCGGCGTCTGCACGGTAAAACCGGCGGGCACGGCCGCAAGCGGCTCGCTCAGCTCGATGCGCACGACGTCGCTTGCGCCCTGCTGAGAACTGTTGATCGATTGGATCGAGTTGTCGGCCCATGCGCCAAGCGCAGAACAGAGCAAAACGAGCGCGACGGCGGGTGCGCGCCAAGGCTTCATGGTTTTTATCTCCCCAATGTTCTTCATCGTGCCTTCTCCTGCAACTGGAGGGCAGAGGGACGCTCTACCCATTCGCCAGCAGCATCTTGAACAACCTCACGAACGGCCACTTCGGTTTCGGAAATCTTGGTGATCTTTCCGTAGTTCTGCCCGAGGTAGTCGCCCACATTGACTTGGTAAAGCAAGTTGTCTACGCGCAGCAGCGCCAGCGGGCGCCCAAGCTTGGAGACGCTGCCGACCATCGACATGGAGTCGAGCGGGTAGGCCTCGAGCGGCTCCTTGCGGCGGTTGGTTTCGCCGGCGAGCAGCGAACTGGTTTGCGTGGTTTCCTGCTTCAGCGCCACGGCGAGCTTTTGCGTGCTGAAGGGCTCGACCGCGCGCGCCTCTTCGTAGGGCTGCGGATCGAAGCGCTTGGGCGCGGAGATCGGGGCCACGTTGGGCCGGACTTCGCGCTTTTGCTGCTCCATCCAGGCCTGCAACTCGTCTTGCTCGCCGCCGCAAGCCGCCATGAGCAAAAGCACGGCAAGCAGGAGCGGCGTCGCGCCGTGCCTTGGGGTTTTCATTTCTTCACCCC
>JANONH010000640.1:0-2428 GCA_031420735.1 Methylibium sp. | reverse complement strand
CCGAAGTTCAGCACCACCTCGATCTGCACCGCCAGCGGGCGCAGGGCGGTGGCGTTGGAGCGCAGCACGAACTCCTCGAACAGCGCGCCGCCGTTGTGCAGCACCGAGTAGTTGACTTCGTCGAGCGCCTTCAGGTCCACCTCGACGGCGGGCGCGCTGCGCAGCCGGATGGGGAACAGCTCGCCGCATTCCTTGCCTTCGCCGTCGATGCCGCGGTCCAGGCGCCGGCCGTCGACGAGCACGACGACCTGCAGCACGAAGGCGCCGAGCTCGAGCACCTGCTCGCGCAAGGCGGCGCGCACGCCAAAGCGCACGCGGGCCGCGAGATCCATGCGCGGCTCGGTAAGCGTGATGTCCTCTTGCCAGTCGAGGCGCGTGGCGCCGCACACGAGCGCGACACGCACCTCGACCTTGGCGGCGCCAGCGCGCGGCGCCGCCCATGACAGCACGAAGCGGTCGAACGGCGTGCAGACCGGTGCCAGGGCGCTGGGGTTGATCTCGGTGGGCGCCTCGATCTCCACGGTGATCGCCGCCGAGGCCTGCCGCGGCGCCGGGCCCAGCAGGCGCGAGCCGCCCCAGAGGGCGACGCCGGTGGACGGCGGCAGGTCGTCCTGCCGTCTCACCGCCTGCCAGGCGCGCTGGAAGGCAGCCGGCACGTCGCCGCGGCTGCTGTCGTAATGGCTGTAGAAGGTCTCGAAGAAGTACTCGCCCAAGGCATCGTCGAAGGCATCCTGGAAGCCGATGCAGGCGCGCGCACCGGCAGCCACGAGCAAAGGCGCCGTGCGCGCCGCCGAGTTCCACAGATTGAGGCCAACCAGGTGAGGGCGGTGCGTGCCGTCTGCCGTCAAGGCGCGGGCCAGGTCCTCGGCCGGCGTCGGGATCGGCGGGTCGCCGCTTGCGTCGCGCAGCAGGTAACCGTCGCGCACCGGCTGCTGGGTGGCTTGGCCGGGCGAAGCCTGAGTGCCCGCTCGCACGCCGTCTTCGCCGCCGTCGTGCTCGTGCAGCAACTGCAGGCCCTGGTGATTGTCGAAGCCGCACAGGTGCACCACCTGCGGCCTGAACGCAAGCACGGCGCCGCGCAACTCGTCCAGGCTCGGGTCGACCAGCAAGCACCAGCGCGCGCCAGGGCCGGAGCACAGCGCGCGGCGCACGGCAGCCGCTTCACTGTTGGCCGAGTACAGGCTGGCCAGCGGGGCCGGGAAACTCTGCACGAACAGCACGCTGGGCTCGTAGGCGACGGCGGCGCCCCGCAGGTCGAGCTGTCTCATGACGGTGAGGCGCTGGCGTTCGCCGCGAAAGCGCCGCGTGGCGCTGGCGATGACGAACTCCCAGGGAAAAATGCGGCCCTCCCAGCCGGTGGCTTCGTCGGTGAAGGGCATGGCCACCACCACCTGGGCCGATCGCGCCAGGGCCTGCAACGCGTCGTCGCCGAGGCCGAAGGCGTGCAGCGTGCCGGCGGCGTCGTCCTGGTTGCGCGCGACCGCTGCCGGGTCGTCGTTCCAGCGCGCGCGGCTCTTGAGAATGCGCGTCCAGCGCATGGCCTCGGCGGCGAGGCTGCGCCTTGGCCGGCCCGTGCTGTCGTCGTCCGCTGCAGCGCCGGCGCGCCCCAGCAAGAACTCGCCATCGGGCGTGACGATGCGCACCCGCTTCAAGAAACCGTTCGTGTCCATGCTCTCCCTTGTGCCGGCGCGGCTCTTTGGCCGGCTCCGGGGTGTTCGATTCGCAAGCACGCCCGCAAGGCGCGGCCACCGATCTCTGGCTTCGTGCGGCGCGGCCAGCGTCGCCTGGCGTGCGGACGCTCTCAGCGTCGCTTGCCGCCGCCGAGCAGGCTGCCCAGCACGCCGCGGATGATCTCGCGGCCGACGCTGGAACCCATGCTGCGCACGGCCGACTTGGCCATCGATTCGGCCAGGCCCTCGCGCCGCCCGCCGCGCGGGCCGGTGCTGCCAAACAGAATGCCGCTTAAGCCGCCGAGGAGACCGCCGCCGCCCTCGGCTTCTGCGGCGCCGTCCTTGGCCGCGGCCGCCGCGTCGGCGCTGGCTTCGGCGCGGCCCTTGAGTTTTTCGTGGGCGGACTCGCGGTCCACCGTCTTTTCGTACACGCCCGCCACCAGCGAAGTGGCCATGAGCGAGCGGCGTTGCTCGGGCGTGATCGGGCCGATCTGGCTGCCCGGGGGCAGCACGAAAACGCGCTGCGTGATGCCCGGGCGGCCGCGCTCGTCGAGCAGGCTCACCAGCGCCTCGCCGACGGCCAGCTCGGTGATGGCGGTGGCGATCTCCAGGCCGGGGTTGGCGCGCAGGGTGTCGGCCGCCGCCTTCACGGCCTTCTGGTCGCGCGGCGTGAAGGCGCGCAGCGCATGCTGCACGCGGTTGCCGAGTTGGCCGAGCACGCTGTCGGGAATGTCCAGCGGGTTCTGCGTCACGAAATA
>JANONH010000639.1:0-2368 GCA_031420735.1 Methylibium sp. | reverse complement strand
GAGGCGCCCCGCAATCGCGCCGCGCCCGATCAATTGGCGCGCCGTAGACAGGTAATCCCTGAGCACCGCGCGCCGGCCACGACTCAAAATCGTCCACCGACTGTCGGAGCGTGCCCATGAAACCCATTTGGCTCGAGCATTACCCCGCTGGCGTGCCCCACACCGTCGATGCGGGCCAAATCGCCTCGCTGGCCGCGCTCATCGACGAAAGCCTGCACAAGTTCAAGGACCGGCCGGCCTATCACTTCATGGGCAAGAGCCTGAGCTTTGGCCAGGTGGACGAGTTGGCGCGCGCCTTCGCGGCCTACCTGCAATCGCAGGGGCTGGTCAAGGGCGACCGGGTCGCCGTGATGATGCCCAACGTGCCGCAGTACCCGGTGGCAGTAGTGGCCATCTTGCGCGCCGGCCTGGTGCTGGTGAACGTGAACCCGCTCTACACGCCGCGCGAGCTGCAGCACCAACTCCAGGACTCGGGCGCCAAGCTCATCGTCATCCTCGAGAACTTCGCCGCCACGCTCGAGGCCTGCCTGGACGCCGTGCCGGCCAAGAAGATCGTGCTCGCCTCGCTGGGCGACCTGCTCGGCGTCAAGGGCCGGCTCGTGAACCTGGTGGTGCGCCACGTCAAGAAAATGGTGCCGGCCTTCGACTTGCCGGGTGCGGTGCGCTTTAACGACGCCATCGCGCGCGGCCGCCGCAGCGCCTTTAGGGCGCCGACGCTCGGCCCGGGCGACATCGCGCTGCTGCAATACACCGGCGGCACCACCGGCGTGAGCAAGGGCGCCGTGCTCACGCACCGCAACGTGATCGCCAATGTGCTGCAGTGCGAGGCCTGGAACGCACCGGCCATGGCGCGGGTAACTAGTGGCGAGCAGGCAACGACCGTGTGCGCCTTGCCGCTTTATCACATCTTCGCCTTCACGGTGAACATGATGCTTTCGCTTCGCACCGGCGGGGCCACGGTGCTGATTCCCAACCCGCGCGACTTGCCCGCCCTGTTCAAGGAGCTTGCCGGGCACCGTTTCCACACCTTCCCGGCCGTCAGCACCCTGTTCAACGCGATGGCGAACCATCCGCAGTTCGGCAGCGTCGACTGGTCGCACCTGGTGCTCTCGGTGGGCGGCGGCATGGCGGTCACGACCGCCACCGCCAAGCTCTGGAAGCAAAAGACCGGCAGCACCATTTGCGAGGGCTACGGCCTCTCTGAAACTTCGCCCGTGGCCACCGGCAATCCGGTGACCGCCACCGAGTTCAGCGCCACCGTGGGCGTGCCCTTGCCGTCGACCGAGCTCATGCTGCTCGACGACGAAGGGCACGAGGTCGCAGCCGGCTTGGCCGGCGAGATCGCCATCCGTGGGCCTCAAGTGATGGCCGGCTACTGGCAGCGCCCGGACGAAACCGCCAAGTTCATGACCGCCGAGGGCTACTTTCGCACCGGCGACATTGGCACGGTCGACGCACGCGGCTATTTCAAGATCATCGACCGCAAGAAAGACATGATCCTGGTCAGCGGTTTCAATGTCTACCCCAGCGAAATCGACGACGTCGTCGGCCAGATGGCGGGCATCCTGGAATGCGCGGCCATCGGCGTGCCCGACGAGCACTCCGGTGAAGCCGTCAAGCTGGTGATCGTAAGAAAGGACGCGAGCGTGAGCGAAGCCGACGTGCGTGCCTATTGCGACGCCAATCTCACCGGCTACAAGCGCCCGCGCGTCATCGAATTCCGCAGCGAGCTGCCCAAGACGCCGGTCGGCAAGATCTTGCGCCGCGCACTGCGGAAATGAACCACCGCCGTTGCGGCTGCGCCGCTCCCTCTCGCAGGGGGCTGCTTGATCGAAGTCAAGACCACCGTATGAAACTTTGCTTTCGACCCCACGCAGACCCTTACCCTGTGGGTGAGCGCTACGCACCCGGGCGGGCTGCGCTGCAGCAGGCTGGCGGCGGTGCTCCTTGTTGCGAGCATGGGGTTGCGGTGTCGTCGCGCTGTGCCAGCGCACCGCATTGCGGCCCGCTCGAGCGCGTCCAACGGCCACGGCCGAACCCGAGCTGAGCCGATGGCCTTGCGTTTCGCGCTCGTTGCGGCCATGCAGCAGGAGTTGGCGGCGCTCGCCTCGGCGCTGCAACTGCACGCCATCGAGCACCACGCCGGCCGCGCCTTCCACGTCGGGCGGCTCGACGGGCACGAGGTCGTTCTCGTGCGCTCGGGCATCGGCAAGGTGGCTGCGGCGGCGACCGCTCTGCTGCTGGCCGATCGCTACGCCGTCGACGCGCTGGTGCTCACCGGCGTGGCCGGCGCGCTGTCGCCTTCGGTGGCCGTCGGCGACGTGGTGGTGGCGCGCGAGCTGCTGCAGCACGACATGGACGCCTCGCC
>JANONH010000638.1:0-2152 GCA_031420735.1 Methylibium sp. | reverse complement strand
CCGTGCTGATCGCGATCGAAATCTTCATCAACATCACCAGTTATCTGCGCGACAACGTCATTCACATCAAGATCGTTCTGGCCACGGCCTTCATGGCCGTCGCCCGCAAGGTGATCGTGCTGGATTACGATGAGGTCAGCTCGGACTACGTCTTCGCCACCGCCGCGCTGGTGCTGGCACTGGCCGTCGCCTACTGGCTGGCGGTGGTAAAAAACGCCTCCATAGAAAGTCACGGTGAGCTTTGAGGCAGTGCGCTGCGCCGGGCGAAATTAGCGGATGCCGCTGTGGCGATGGTCGACCTCGACCCAACTCGCGAACCGGCCGCGCGGGCAGCGGCCTTCACGTCGCCTGCCAGATCACCTTGCTTGCCGATGTCTCCCAGAGCTCGTACTTCGCGCCGTACACCTCCTCGATGCGGTTGCGCTTGACTTTGAACGTCGGCGTGATGAGGTCGTTGTCGACCGTCCACGGCTTGGTCACTACGACCAAGCGAGATAGCTGCTCGTGCGGGTCGAGCGCTGCGTTGACGCTGCGCAAGTGCGCTTCCAGCGAGCGCTCCAGTTCGGCCCGCGCAGAGGGGTCGCCGACGCGTGCGGCGGTCTCGGCACCAAGCATCACGATGCCGAGCGGCTGGGCCAGGCCAGCACCGGTGACGACGCAGGCCTCCACCGAGGCGTGCATGCCCAGCCGATCTTCGATCGGCGCCGGTACGACGTACTTTCCCTTGCTGGTCTTGAACAGGTCCTTGAGCCGGCCGGTGACGCGCAGATTGCCTTGCGCGTCCATTTGGCCCTTGTCGCCAGTGCGCAGCCAGCCGTCGCTCGTCAGGGCCTCGCGGCTCAGCTCCGGCTCCTTGTAGTAGCCGAGCATGAGCGCGCCGTTGCGCATCTGGATCTCGCCGCTTTCGGCATCGATGCGCGCGTCGACTCCGTCGTACGGTGGGCCCACCGTGCCCTCCTGATTGCGGCCATGCAATGTGATGTGCGAGACGGCCAGGTTCTCGGTCATGCCGTAGCCTTCGTTGATCGGCAAGCCGAGCTTGCGGTACCAGGCCAGCAAAGCCACCGGCATCGGCGCCGCGCCGCCCGCCGCAAAGCGGCACTGGTCCAGGCCCAGCGCCTTCAAGACCTTGCGCCGCACCAGACCGCCGATGATCGGGATCGACAGCAGGCGCTCGAGCCGCGCGGGCGGCATCTTGTGGTGCACGCCGTGCTGGAACTTGACCCACAGCCGCGGCACCGAAAAGAAGATGGTCGGGCGCGCGCGCTGCAGGTCGGCGGTGAAGGTCTGCAGCGATTCGGCGAAGTACACGCGCATGCCGGTGCGCAGCCAGCCGTGCTCGACCAGTACCCGCTCGACGACGTGGGCTAGCGGCAGGTACGACAGCATGCGGTCGTCGCCCGTCATCGGGATGCGCTCGAGGCCGCTGTCGAGTGCCCAGGCGAAGTTGCCAAAGCTGTGCATCACGCCCTTGGGCCGGCCGGTGGTGCCCGAGGTGTAGATCAGCGTGGCCAGATCGTTGGCGCCGCGACGCACCTCGCCTGCCTGCGGCGGGTTGCGAGCGCAGATTGCATCCCAGGCCGCGAAGTTCGCCATCGCGTCCGGTGGCGACAGCGGGTAGCTTATGCACGGCAGACCGTCCGGCACGCCGGGCTTCATGCTTTCCCAGCCGTCGAGCTTGCCGACGAAACAGGCCCGCGCTTCGCTGTGGGTCAGGATTTGCTTGACGGTGTCGGCGGTCAGCGTGGGGTACAGCGGCACCGAGACGTAGCCGGCCATCCAGACGGCCAAGTCGCTCATCAGCCACCAGGCGCAGTTCTTCGACAGGATGGCGACCTTGGAGCCGGGTTCCCAGCCTTGGGCCTCGAGGTGGGCGGCCATGCGGCGCACTTGGTCAGCCACCTGGCCCCAGGTGAAGTCTTGCATCACGCCACCGCCCATCGGTTGACTCAAAGCGATCCGGTCCGGCGCGGTCTTCTCCCAATGGAACAAACGTTGGAGGGCCAGCGTGTCGGTTTGGGCAGCGTTCATCGTCAGAGGATACGGGTTTCGGCGGCATACCGAGCTTGCGCTCGGTCAATTCGCAGCGAGGCTGCCTGCAAGGAGACGCGCGCCGAGGCTGCGAAGCGCCGATTGCTTGACGCTGGACAAG
>JANONH010000637.1:0-3046 GCA_031420735.1 Methylibium sp. | reverse complement strand
CGCGCCCAAAGGGCGAGCTGCCGTCGTCGGCCAGCCAGGGCGGTTCTGGGACAGGCGGCACGCGGCAAGCGGCCTGTGGCCCGAAGTCCGCCGAGCCCGGCCGTTGGCTGCCGATAATCGAGCGGCTGGGAGGCTAATTTGCTAGGGTGCGTTCGTGACCGCTTCGAGCCCCTGTCCAGCTTTGCCTTTGTTGCACGAGCGCAGCGCCCTCTTCCTCGATTTCGACGGCACCCTGGCGGCCATTGCGCCCAGGCCGCAGGACGTCCGTGTCGAGCCCTGGGTGGTGCCGACACTGCAATTCTTCCTTGACGTGTTGAACGGCGCCGTCGCCGTCGTGAGCGGGCGACCGTTGGCGCAGCTTGATGCTTATCTGTTGCCGCTCGAGCTGCCGGCCGCAGGGGTGCATGGCGTGGAGCGGCGCGACGCTTGCGGCAGGCTCCACTTAGAAGCCGGCGAAGTGCCACCCAAAGTGCTGCGGGCGGCGCAAAGATTGTTAGCCAGCGACAGTCGCCTGCTGCTCGAGCACAAGCCGTCCGCACTGGCCCTGCACTTCCGGGGTGCGCCTGAGTTGGGCGACCTGTGTGTCCACGATCTGCTGGAGGCGGTGCGACCGTATCCCCTCTGGTCGGCGGTCACGGGCAAATGCGTGGTCGAGGTCAAGCCAAGGCTTGCCAGCAAAGGCCTCGCGGTGCGTGCATTCATGGCGGCGCCGACCTTCGCCGGCCGTGAGGCCGTTTTCGTCGGCGACGACACGACCGACGAAGACGGCTTTGCCGCGGTGCAGGCCGTCGGTGGCCGCGGCGTCAAGGTCGGCGCAGGCCCGACTGCGGCGCTCGCGCGCCTGGCCGACCCCGCCGCAGTGCGCAGTTGGCTGGAACTCTCCGCCGCGTCGCTGGCGCGGCCGGCGTTTCCCGGCTTGGCCGGCTGAGCCGGGAAAAACGGCGATGGCCGGTCGGCTCGTGGTGGTTTCCAACCGCGTCGGCGATCCTCGCAAGCCGGCCGCGGGCGGGCTGGCCGTCGCCCTGGGCGACGCATTGGCGCAAAGCGGCGGCTTGTGGTTTGGCTGGAGCGGCAAGGTGGCCGAGAGCGCGCCTCGCGGTGAGGGCGAGCTGCGCGTGCAGCAGTCGGGCAGGGTGACGCTCGCCACGGTGGACCTTTCTCCGGGCGACCATGACGAGTATTACGCCGGCTACTCGAACCGGGTGCTGTGGCCGGTGTTCCATTACCGCCTCGATCTGGCCGATTTCGACTCCGGCTTTTTCGAGGGCTACCAGCGTGTGAACCGGATGTTCGCGCACAAGCTGATGGCCCTGCTTGCGCCCGAAGACGTGATCTGGGTGCACGACTACCACCTCATACCGCTTGCAGCCGAACTGCGCGCGCTCGGTTGCCAGAATCGCATTGGCTTCTTCCTGCACATTCCCTTGCCGCCGCCGCTCATTTTGGCGGCGATTCCGGCGCACGAGTGGCTGATGCGTTCCCTGTTCGCCTACGACCTGGTTGGGCTGCAATGCCGGGCCGACGTCGCGCATTTCTCCGGTTACGTGGTGGCTGAGGCCGGCGCGGAGCTGCTGCCCGACGACCACTTTCGCGCTTTCAACCGCCTGGTGCGGGTGAGGGCCTTCCCGATCGGCATCGACGTTAACGAGTTCCGGGCGCTGGCGGATTCGGCGGAGTCGAACGAGACGCGCAAGACCCTGCGCGAGCAGTACGCCCAGCGCCAGTTGCTGGTCGGGGTCGACCGGCTCGACTACTCGAAAGGCTTGCCGCAGCGCCTGCGCGCCTTCCAGCGCCTGTTGGCCGACTACCCCGAGAACCAGCAGAGTGCCACCTTGATCCAGGTCGCCACGCCCACGCGCGAGGGGCTTGCTGCCTATGACGAAATCCGCAAGGAACTCGAAGGCCTGGCCGGCCAGATCAATGGCGACTACGGCGGCCTCGAATGGATGCCGGTGCGCTACATACACCGTACCTTGTCGCGACGGCGCCTGCCGGGCCTGTATGGCGCCGGGCGGGTGGCGCTGGTGACGCCGCTGCGCGACGGCATGAACCTGGTCGCCAAGGAGTTCATCGTGGCGCAATGCGCCGACGATCCGGGCGTGCTGGTGCTGTCGCGCTTTGCGGGAGCGGCGGAGTGCCTCCAGGATGCGCTGCTGGTTAATCCCTACGATACGGGGGCCACTGCCGAAGCGATGCAGCGCGCCCTGCGCATGCCACTGGGCGAGCGGCGCGAGCGCCACCAGGCGCTGTTTAGCAATGTTTGCAAATACGACGTCCATTGGTGGCGCCGAAGCTTCCTGCAGTCTCTGGAAAGCGCCGAGCGCGCGCCCGTTTCGGCCAACGATGCAAACTAAGCGCCGCTTGTAGCAAGTGCTGTGCGAGCACGGCCGACAAAGGGCGGTGGCCCTGCCTAGAATTCGAGCTTCGGCCCGGAGCGTTTCGGGCAAGGCGCGCCCATGTTTTTTCCGCGGCAGTTCGACGTGATCGTGATCGGCGGAGGGCATGCCGGGACCGAAGCCGCGCTTGCCGCAGCGCGCATGGGTGCCGACACCCTGCTGCTCACGCACAGCATCGAGACGCTCGGCCAGATGAGCTGCAACCCTTCGATCGGCGGCATCGGCAAGGGCCACTTGGTGCGAGAAATCGACGCTTTGGGTGGCGCCATGGCCCTGGCCACTGACGAGGCGGGCATTCAGTTTCGCATCCTCAACGGCTCCAAAGGCCCGGCGGTGCGGGCGACGCGGGCGCAGGCGGATCGGGTCTTGTATCGCGCGGCGATTCGCAAGCGGCTTGAAACGCAGCCCAAGCTCTGGCTGTTTCAGCAGGCCGTCGATGACTTGCTGCTGGAAGGAGACCGCGTTGTCGGGGCTGTGACGCAAGTGGGTGTTTGCTTTCGCGGACACGCCGTGGTGTTGACCGCGGGCACGTTTCTCGACGGCAGGATTCACGTCGGCCTGCAGAATTACGCCGCCGGTCGGGCGGGCGACGCGCCGGCCCAGCGCCTTTCGGCCAGGCTCAAGGAATTGGCGCTCCCGCAAGGCCGGCT
>JANONH010000636.1:0-10783 GCA_031420735.1 Methylibium sp. | reverse complement strand
GTGTTGCGCAAGGTCGAAAATCGTCGCATCGGTCGGCTGGGCGGGAGTCGGCCTCATTCTCGTGCAGCGCCCGCTCGAGCGGGCGCCCGGGCCACCCGCTCAGCTCACCGACAGCAACTCGACTTCGAACAGCAGGGTCGCATTGGGCGGGATCGCACCGCCCGCGCCGCGCGCGCCGTAGCCGAGCGCAGGCGGAATGACGAGTCGGCGGGTGCCGCCGACTTGCATGCCGGCGACGCCCTCGTCCCAGCCCTTGATCACCATGCCCGCGCCGAGCGTGAAGGCGAAGGGGTCGCCACGGTCTTTGCTGGAATCGAATTTTCGGCCGGCCGCACCGTCGCTGTAGAGCCAGCCGGTGTAGTGGACCTTGACGCTTTGACCGTTGCTTGCGGTCGGGCCGTTGCCGGGCGTGGTGTCTTCGAATTGGAGGCCGGAAGGGGTGGTGCGCATGGGGAGCTCGCGTCAGTTGTCGAAGGCGGGCAGCATACCCGCGCACGAAGCTCGCCTGCCGAACGCACCGGTTTGCCCGCGAAAGCCGGCTCAGGGCGCCAGCAGGTCCTGCGTTTCGGGATGGCGCCGCATGTAGGCGGCGACGTAGGTGCACAGCGGCTCGACACGCAGTCGCTCGGAGCGCGCCCAGTCGAGCGCGCTCTTCACCAAGACTTGGGCGATGCCGCGCCCTTGAAGGCTGGGCGCCACCTCGGTGTGCGGCATCGTCATGACATCGTCGGCCACGCGGTAGTCGGCCACGCACAAGTGGCCCTCCACCGTCGCCTCGAAGCGCGAGGCCGCTGGGTTGTGGTTGACGCTAAAAGTCGTGTTCATGGCGGCAGTGTGGCGCCAAAACCATGTCCGCAATGCCGGCTCAAGGCGTCCAGCCCGCCATGCCGCACAGCGCACCGGCGCCGATCAGCCACAGCAGATGCAGCCGCGTGCGCCACACCAGCAGCGCGGCCAGAGCGGTGAGCAGCAGCGAGCGCCATTCGGCCAGCGGCGCTGCGAGCAGCCAGCCGGTGGCGGCGATCAGCGCGAGCGTGAGTGGCGCCATGCCCGCCTTGAACGCGCGCACCACGCGCCAGTCTTCGCGCGCGCGACCCCAGCGCGTGACCACCAGGGCGAGGATCGCCGAGGGCAGCGTGATGCCCACCAGCGCAGCTGCAGCGCCTGCGAGTCCCGCGGCGTGGTAACCCAGCAGCGGCACGAACAGCACATTGGGGCCGGGAGCGGCCTGGGCGATGGCAATGGCCGAAGCGAACTGGGTGGCGTCGATGAGATGCTGTTCCTCGACCATCCAGCGGTGCATCTCGGGCGCCACGCCGAGGGCGCCGCCGACGGACAACAGCGACAGCAGCAGGAAGTGGCCCAGCAGCGACAGCAAAAGCGCGCCGTCGAGGCCGCTCACGACTGCCGCTCCGCTGGTTTGGAACGTCGCCACGCGATCGCGCAGGCAAGGACGCCAAGCGCCGGCAGCACCACGGCGAGCGGCCAGCGCAGCAAGGCGATGCCGACGAAGCAGGTGCCACCGAGCGCCCACTGGGCCGACCGCCCGAGCGCGCCGGGTTCAAGCGCCGTGGCGAGCTTGAGTGCGGTGCCGATGACGAGGCCGGCCGCCGCCGCACCCATGCCGCGCAGGGCGCCTGCGACCAGCGGATGCCCGCTGTACTGCGTGTAGAGCGCGGTGGCGGCCAGCACGATGACCAGCGGAGTCGCCATCATGCCGGCGAGCGCCGCAAAGGCGCCGCGCACGCCGAAATAGCGGTCGCCGACCATCAGCGCCAGGTTGCACACGTTCGGCCCCGGCAGCACCTGAGCCAGGGCCAGGACCTCCACGAACTGCTGTTCGGTGAGCCATCGCCGGTCTTCGCACAGGCCGCGCTGCGCCACCGCCAGCACGCCGCCGAAGCCCTGCAAGGCGATGGCGTTGAAAGCGCGAAACAGCTCGCCGAGCGACGCTGGGCGCGTCGGCGCTACCTGATGATCTTGCACAGACATGCGGCCATGGTAGGCGGCGCCTGAGGCGGCGCCCAGGCACCGCGAGAAAAACGGCTCAGCCGCGCATCGGTCGTCGGCGGTCGACACCGACGCCCAAAGAAAAAACGCGGCCGAAGCCGCCGCCCAAAGAAAAAACGCGGCCGAAGCCGCGTTTTTGATTCAGGCGAAGCCGCCCGATTACAGCGGCTTGATGTTCGCAGCCTGCGGGCCCTTTTGGCCTTGCTTGACTTCGAACTCGACCCGCTGGTTTTCTTGCAGGGTCTTGAAGCCGCTGCCGGTGATGTCGCGGAAATGCGCGAACACGTCGGCGCCGCCGCCGTCTTGCGCGATGAAGCCGAAGCCCTTGGCTTCATTGAACCACTTCACCGTTCCAGTTTGCACGCTCATAAATATCCTATCGATCTTTTCAATGAAAGTAGCGCGGCGAAATGCCGTGCCCTGCAGAGACACTCAAGCAACGCTACTCGGGGGGTGGAACGAGACGGTTGGCGGAGTCGCAAACCGGATTGAACAAACCTCTAAGGACCACGTCTTGCGCATATCTACGGACGCAGTGTAGCCGACGAATGGCGTAAAAGCTCGCGCGCATTGCATAGCGTGGCAAGCAAGCGCCCCGCAGAACGCGAAAGAATCCGCATGGAGACGCACGAGTGCGTGCCGCGGGCGCTCGCGTCAAGTGTTCAAGATGCGAGCGGCCAGCGCCTCGATGCCGGCTTCGGAGAGGTCGTCGGTCACGAGGCTCGGCGCGGCGGCGAGCTGCGCGAGGTTTTGCCCTTGCGAGCGGGCATAGAGCGGGTCGTAATGCAGCCGCATGAGCTGATCGAAGAGCGGCGACAGGTCGCGGGCCAGGGCCCACGCCTGCCACTGCGCGAGCCGTTCGGCCGGCTGCAGGCTTTGCAGCAAGCCCAGCTTGTCGTGCAGGCGCTCTGGATCGTCGCCGAGCCAGGCGTAATCGCGCAGCAGATAGGCCAGGCGGGCCTCGGGCGTGGCCTCGATGCCGAGCACCGGGCTCGAGCGCAGGCGCTGCAGCAGCGGCTCGGGCACGGTGAGGCGGCCGATCTTTCGGCTCTCGGCCTCGACCCAGATCGTGCGCCCGTTGTCGAAGCCGGCCAACGCCGTGGCGAGCTGAGTCTCGAAGGCTTTCTGCGACGGCTGCTCGACGTCGGGCAGCCCGCCCAACACCGAGCCGCGGTGCGCCGCCAGCGCCTCGAGGTCGAGCACCTGCTCGCCCAGGCGGGCGAGCGCCTGCAGCACCCGCGTCTTGGCGCTGCCCGTGGGGCCGCTCAGCACGCGCAGCGGAAGCGCTGGCGAGAGTGCCGCAATGCGCTCGATCACATGCGTGCGCCAGGCCTTGTAGCCGCCCTGCAGTTGTTGCGCGTCCCAGCCGACCAGGCGCAGCCAGGCGACGAAACTGCCGCTGCGCATGCCGCCACGCCAACAGTAGACGAGCGGGCGCCAGGTCTTGGGTCGCTCGCGCAGGGCGTCGCTCTCCAGATGCAGCGCGATATTGCGCGCGACCAGCGCACCGCCGAGCTTGCGTGCGTCGAACGCGCCGCGCTGCTTGTAGAGTGTGCCGACGACGACGCGCTCGGCGTCGCCCAGCACCGGGCAGTTGATCGCGCCGGGCAGGTGGTCGAGCGCAAACTCGGCCGGCGAGCGCGCGTCGATCAGCGTGTCGGACGCGGCGAGCTCGTCGACGGTTGCGGCCCTGGGCTGGCTCACCCGCAGCCCCTCGTTCGGGCCGACACTCGCGTCATGTCGAATTGCATCGCCCCGATTGTCCGCGAGCGCGGGAGCGCAGCATGAAGCGCATCGACTTCATGCTGCGCGGCCAGCACATCGCACTGGATGCCCTGCTCAAGGCCACCGGCCTGGCCGACAGCGGCGGCGCGGCCAAGCAGCTCGTGGCTGCGGGTGCCGTGCGGGTCGACGGGCAGACCGAGTTGCGCCGAGGCGCCAAGATGCGCGCCGGCCAAGCGGTCTGCGTGCACGAGGTCGTGGTCCATGTGCAGGGCGGCGGTCCCGAGGGCACCGAGTGAGAAGGCGCCCGGCGCGGGGCTCGGGCCGCAGTGCGGTCGCGGCGCACCCCCTTAGTTGGAAGCTTGAGCATGAAGTCATCCTTATTTTTAATTGCGTGCCTAGCCCTGGCGACGCTGGTGCCGCTCGGCTGCGCGCCGTTGGCAAGCGCCGGTTTGCAGGGTGCGCCCGGCATGGCTAAGCCGATCGTCATCGGCCACCGCGGCGCGAGCGGCTACCTGCCCGAGCACACCCTGGCCGCCTATTGGCTGGCCATCGAGCAAGGCGCCGACTTCGTGGAGCCCGACCTGGTCGCCACCCGCGACGGCGTGCTGGTAGCACGCCACGAGAACGCCATCGCGCTCGTCGGCGATGACGGCCAAGTGGTCGAGGCCACCACCGATGTCGCCGACCGAGCGGAATTCGCGGCGCGCAAGACCACCAAGTCGATCGACGGCGTGCGCCTTTGCGGCTGGTTCACCGAAGACTTCACGCTGGCTGAACTCAAGACCCTGCGTGCCCGCGAGCGCCTGCCGGCGCTGCGCGTGGCCAACACGCGCTACGACGGCATGTTCGAGGTGCCGACCTTCGACGAAGTGCTGGCGCTGGTGGACCAGGCCAACGCGCCGCGCCGCGCCCGGGCCGAGCGCGGCGCGGGGCGCTTCGTGCCGGTGGGCATCTACCCCGAGACCAAGCACCCAAGCTACTTCCAAGGCATCGGCCTGCCGCTCGAGGAGCCGCTGGTGGCCGCCCTGCACCGCAGCGGCTACGTGCGGCCCGACGCGCCGGTGTTCATTCAGTCCTTCGAGACGGCCAACCTGCGCAAGCTGCGCGGCCTCACCCAGGTGCCGCTGGTGCAATTGCTCGACGCCTCCGGCCGCCCATGGGATTTCGTGCAGAGCGGCGACGCCCGCAGTTATGCCGACCTCGCCACGCCAGCCGGCCTGGCAGAGATCGCGCGCTATGCGCAAGCGATCGGCCCGAGCCTGGAGCTGGCCATTCCGCTGGCCGGCAGGGAGCTCGGCAGGCCGAGCTCCCTGGTGACCGACGCGCACGCCGCCGGCCTGCTGGTGCACGGTTTTACCTTTCGTGCCGAGAACCATTTTTTGCCGGACGGCTTGCGTGCCGGCAGCGACCCGGCCGCGCTTGGCGACCTGGCCGGCCACGTACAGGCCTTCCTCGCCCTGGGCATGGACGGCTTCTTCACCGACCACCCGTTTCTCGGTGCGCGCGCGCGCGACGCCTTCGCCGGCGCGCGCTGACGCGGCTCTCAGGCGTTCGTGTCGTGGCTCTCAGGCGTCGCGCACATCGGCCACCGGCTGCGCGCCGAAGTCGGCGCGCAGCAAGTAGGCGAGCAGCTTGGCGGCCGTCGCGGCGGGCGCGTCGAGCTGGCCGCTCGCCTGCAGTTCGACGAAGCGCGCGTGGTCGGGAAAGCCCGCCGGGTCGCTGGCACGCAGGTGAACCTGCATGTCGGTGTCGATCACGCCGGGGGCGATGGAGACGACCCGCACGCCGTCTTCCAGGGCAAGCGCGCGCGACGCATGGTCGAGCCCGGCCTTGATGGCGCAGTAGGGGGTTTGCGAAGCCATGGCACGGCGCCCGAGGCCCGATGAGATGTTGAGCACCTTGCGCACGCCGCCCCAAGCCCGGGTGGCGTGCAGAAAGGCGGCACAGAGCAGCAGCGGCGCCTCGAGGCCGATGCGCACGGTGCGCGAGATGTCCTTGGCGCTCAGTTGCGCGAGCGGCGCGACGCGCGGCAGTGCGGCTGCATTGTTGATGAGCGTGGCACTGGTGAAGCGCGCCCCGTCTTGCGCCGCCAACCAAGCGCCGAGCCGCTCGGCCGGCGCTTCGGGTTCGGCGAGGTCCACCGCCCATTGCTCGCAGTCGTTGCCCGAGGCAGTTGCAAGGGCCGCGAGCCCCGGATGGCTTGTGCGAGACAAGGTGAGCAAGCTGGTGGCGGGGCGCTTGATCAGTTGTTCGGCGAGCGCAGCGCCGAGCCCGCGCGAGGCGCCGGTGAGGATGTAGAGCGAAGAGGTCATGGTCGGGTCGCGTCGGTAATTGAGGTTGCCGCGGTGGCGGTGGCGAGAGCTGGAGTGTGATGCGGCGCGGTGTCGCAGTCGGGGCCGGGTTCGGGCCTCGCGGCGCTGCGCTCGGTCATTAAAAGGGCACGCTCGAAAAGAAGCGCATCGCAGCCCCGCTTGCCGGGTCGGCAAACGCCAGCTCGCTGGCATGCAGCAGCAGCCGGGGTGCCGCTTCGCACACGCCGGGGTCGGCGTAGAGCGCGTCGCCGAGGATGGCATGACCGATCGAGTGCAGGTGCACGCGCAACTGGTGCGAGCGGCCGCTCACGGGCCGCAGTTCAAGCCGTGTGGTGGGGCCGCCGCGCGCGCCTTCGGCGAGCCGCCGCTCGAGCACGCGCCAGTGGGTCAGCGAGGGCTTGCCATGCACGGGGTCGACGCGTTGCAGGGGTCGCCGGGGCCAGTCGGCGCCGAGCGGTGCGTCGACCGAGCCGCTCTCGGGCCCGAGCCAGCCGGCGACGACCGCGATGTAGCGCTTGTCGAGCGCCCGCGCGGCGAACGCGGCGCTTAAGGTGCGCTGGCTTGCCAGGTCGCGCGCGAACAGCATCAGCCCGGAGGTGGCCTGGTCGAGCCGGTGAACGACCAGCGCCTCGGGCCAGCGTGCCTGCACCCGCGCCGCCAAGCAGTCCTGTTTGTCGGCGCCGCGGCCGGGCACGGCCAGCAGCCCGGCGGGTTTGTCGATGACGATGAAGCACGCGTGGAGCGCCACCAGCGAGAGTGGCGGCAGCTCGGTGGGTGCTGCGCTCGGCGGGCAGGCTGGCAGGTGGGCCATTAAAGCGGTGCGGGCTCGCGAAAGGGTCGTGCGGGCTATTAAAGGAGCGATGCCGCAGCCGCGCCACGAGCGCAGCCGCTCACGGCCTTGCGCGCGCTATTGCAGCAGCGTTTTTTGCAGGAAGCGGATCGTGGCGTAAAACTGGAAATCGGCATTTTCCTTGCGTGCGAAACCGTGGCCTTCGTTGTCGGCGCGCAGGTACCACACCTCGGTTCCGGCGCGGCGCACGCGCTCGACGATTTGCTCGGCTTCGGTCCAGGGCACGCGCGGGTCGTTTTTGCCCTGCACCACGAACAGCGGCTTGGTGATGCGCTCGGCGTGGGTCAGCGGCGAGATGCTCTCGAGGAAGGCGCGCATCTCGGGCTCGCGTTCGTCGCCATATTCCGCGCGGCGCAGGTCGCGTCGGTAGCTCTCGGTGTTTTCGAGGAAGCTCACGAAGTGGCTGATGCCCACGATGTCGATCGCGCCGGCGAGGCGCTCGCCATGGTGCACGCTGGCCGCCAGGCTCATGTAGCCGCCGTAGCTGCCGCCGCTCACCACGACGCGCGCCGCATCGAGCTCGGGCTGCGTGGCCACCCAGTCGAGCAGGGTGCCGAGATCCTTGACCGCGTCCTCCCTCTTCATGCCGTTGTCGAGCGTGAGGAAGGTCTTGCCGTAGCCGGCCGAGCCGCGCACATTGGGCTGCAGGATGGCGATGCCGAGTTCTTGGCCGAGGTAGTTCCAGCGGCCCATGAAGCCGAGCGTGGCCTGCGCTTCGGGGCCGCCGTGCACCAGCACCATGACCGGGCGCTTGCCCGCAAAGCGCGGCGCGGCCGGCGTGTAGATGGCCGACAGGGGCAGACCGTCGAAGCTGTTCCAGCGCACGATGCGCTGCTCGGCGAAGCGTGCGGTGTCCACAGCCGCCGGCGCGTGCGGCACGGTCCACGGCGTGGTGCGCCCGCTGGCCAGGTCGAGCGCATGCACGCGACTCGGGCCGCTGGCACCGTCGACGGTGAAAGCGAGCCGCTGGCCGCTGCGGTGAAAGCGCGCCGCGTCGATGCTGCCACCGGGCAAGGCGGGTGCGGCGCGCTCCTGCAAGTTGATGGCGTCGAACAGGCGCAACTCGGAGCGCCCGTCGACGCTGACGCGCACGGCGAGCAGGCGGCCGTCGTCGCTCAGGTCGGCGCTGGCCACGTCCCAGGGGATGTCGGCGGTGACGCGCCGCAAGCTGCCACTGCCCTCGACGTGCAGCATCAGCTCGCGAAACTCGCCCGCGCGGTCGCTCAGCACGAACAGGTCGGAGCTGCCCGGCCGGTAGGCCACCGGAAAATGCGTCGCGGCCAGCGTCTCGCCGGGTGCAGGCAGGCGCTGCGAGGCGCGGCCGTCGGCAAGGTCGATCTCCCACACCTGCGACTCGCCGGCCGAGCGGTAGCGGGTGAGCGCGAGCCTGCGGTCGTCGTGCGACACCGTGCCCTGGAACCAGGCGCTGCCCGGCAGTTCGGCCAGCTTGCGCCGCGACTCGGGGCGCAGCGGATCGACGATCCAGAGCGTGGTGCCGGGCTCGGTGCGCGTGCCGCCCTCGGCCGTGCGGTCGAGCGGCACGGCGCTGTAGATCAGCTCGGAGCGCCCGCGCAACCAGGCGACGATGCGGTGGCGCTCGTCGGCACCGGTGAGCGCGGTGGTGGCAAGGGTGTCGAGGTCCAGGCGGTAGAGCAGGTCGGCCTCGTTGCCGCCGCTGGCGCGTGCGAACACGGCATAGCGGCCGGTGCGCGGCTCATAGCTCGCCTCGCGCACCGGGTCGGTGAAGGCCGTGAGTTGTTCGGGCGAGGCCAGCGGGCCGCTCAGGCGAAAAAGCTGCTCGGTGCTGGCGCCGGCCTTGCGGTGGGCGACCAACATTTCCTCGCGCACCGGGTGCCAGTCGGCAAAGCCGTGACCGCGAAAATCGGTGTAGCGCTCGACCTGGCGCACCAGCGACATCGGGATCGGCGGCACACCCTGCAACACCAGATTCTCGTTGGGCAGCAGGCTGCCCTCGGCGGCAATTTCAACGACGCCGCCGCCGCCGCGCGGCGGCTCGGGCGCTGCGCAGGCCGCAAGCAGCACCGCGCAAGTAAAGAGCGCGAGCGCGGCTCGCCCTCGCGCGCTCGCCGCACGCACGCTCAATGCCGTTGCTGGATCCCGGCGATCGCCCAGTTGCGGCTGCCGTCGTCGGGCTTGACGAGGTGCCACACCTCGTCGAAGTCGACGGCCGGGGCATCGCCTTCTTCGCGCACCAGGCCATGGAAGCGCACGCTCGCCACCTGGCGGCCGTTTTCCTGGGCGACGTCCAGCACGTCGGCGTCGACCTTGACGACGTCGGTGCGCTGCGCAGCGGCGCCGCGCTCTTGGAGGTCAACGCGCAGCGAGGCGAATAACTCCGGCGTCGTGAACTCGCGCAGGTCGTCAAGGTCGGCGCTGTCGTTGGCCGCCTGCATGCGGATGAAGATCATCTTGGCGCTGCGCGCGAAGCCCTCGGCGTTAAAGCCGCTCGGCAAGGCGCCGACGCTGGCGGCCGCGGCCGATTCGTCGCTTGCAGGGGCGAGCGACGCTGCAAACGAGCCCGGCTCGGCAGTGAAGCCCGCCGGGGCCGCCGCTTGTGCCGCTTGTGCCGCTCGTGCCGACTGGGCGGGCGTGGCCGGCCACAGCGGCTCGTTGCTGCGCTGCGCCATGCCCAGGCCGCGGCCTGCGCCTTGCAATGCCGGCTTGTTGCCGCCCGCAAAGCGGCGCATGAGCAGGCGCACGACGACCACCGCCGCCACCGCCAGCAAGGCCATCATGAGAAAGTTGCCGAAGGCTTCGCCCATCCCCAAGTGACTCATGAGGGCAGCGATGCCCAGGCCCGCGGCAAGGCCGGCGATCGGCCCCATCCATGAGCGCTTGGGCGCAGCCGCGGCACCGGCCGCAGCCGGCGCGGCTGCGGCAGCCGGAGCTGCCTGCGTGGGCGTCGCCGGTTTGGCGGGCACCGCATCGGGTGCGGCGCGCGGTGGTGTGGAGCGCTGCATGCCGGCCGAACCGCCGCCGCCCAGGCGCTTGGCGTCGGCCACCTGCGGCGCCAGGCCCGCAACACCCACAGAAGCCACGATCAAAGCGAAAAGCCAGTTTTTCATTGCAGTGTTCTCCACGCGACGATCAAGAAACCAGAGACAGAGTATCGACTCTCGGCGAGAGCGAGAGTTCCCGCGCCAGCAAGGCATAGGAATGGCGGCGTGCGGCTGGGTCGTGCGCCCAGGTGTTGACAACCAGCTCTTGCAGGCCCAGGCCTTGGGCCAAGCGACGCAACTGCGCGGCCACTTCTGCGGCGCTGCCGACCAGCGCACGCCGCTGGCTGGCCTCGAGCGCGTCGCGCTCGGCGGGCGTAAAGCCGCGTCGCACCACGTCGTCTGGCGCCTGCAAAGGGCCGTAATGGCCGCTCGCCCGGTCCAGACGCCAGCGCTCGCGGCTCAGGGCGTGGTGCTGCGCCTGCAGCGTGGTGTCTGCCGCAAGGGCCCAGACGCAGATCGTGGCTTGCGGCTCGGGGTGGCGCTCGCTCGGGCGGTAGAGCGAGCGGTAGAGGTCGAGTGCCTGCTCCACGCCTTGCCCGTCGGTGAAAAAGTAGGCAAAGGCGTAGGGCAGGCCGAAGTGGGCTGCGAGTTGCGCACCGTAGTCGGAGCTGCCCAGGATCCACACCTGGGGCGCCCGCGTCCAGCCCTCGACGACGCGCGGGTGCGCCACGATGCCGCCTTGCGGCTTGCCTTCGGTCCAGGCCTGCAGCTCGCGCACCTGCTCCGGGAAGCGCTCGGCTGCGGCGTAGGCGTTCGGGTTGAGCGCCTGTGCGGTGCGCATGTCGCTGCCGGGTGCGCGGCCCACGCCGAGGTCGATGCGCCCCGGCGCCAGCGCTTCGAGCACGCGGAACTGCTCGGCCACCTTG
>JANONH010000635.1:0-2616 GCA_031420735.1 Methylibium sp. | reverse complement strand
GGCGTCGGTGCGCGCCAGCAGCACGGTGGGCACGCCGGAAACGTCGGCCGCCAGGCGGGCGGCCACGAGCTTGGCCACCGCCTCGCGCGTGGGCACCAGCACCTTGCCGCCCATGTGGCCGCATTTCTTGACCGATGCCAGCTGGTCCTCGAAGTGCACGCCGGCAGCGCCCGCTTCGATCATCGACTTCATTAGCTCGAAAGCGTTGAGCACGCCGCCGAACCCGGCTTCGGCGTCGGCCACGATCGGCGCGAAGAAGTCCATTTCGTTCTTGCCCTCGGACCACTGGATCTGGTCGGCGCGCTGGAAAGTGTTGTTGATGCGGCGCACCACCATCGGCACCGAGTTGGCGGGGTACAGGGACTGGTCCGGGTACATCTCGCCGGCCAGGTTGGCATCGCCGGCGACCTGCCAGCCCGACAGGTAAATGGCTTTCAGACCGGCCTTGACCTGCTGCATGGCCTGGTTGCCGGTCAGCGCACCGAGGGTGTTCACGAAGGGCTCGGTGTTGACGAGGTGCCACAGCTTTTCGGCGCCGCGCTTGGCCAGCGTGTGCTCGATGGGCAGCGAGCCACGCAAGCGCACCACGTCGGCTGCCGAGTAGCCGCGCTTGATATTTTTCCAGCGCGGGTTCTCCTGCCAGTCTTTTTCCAGAATGGCGGCTTGCTGATCGCGGGTCGGTTGGGTCATGACGAGCTCCTGTTAGGGGGTTGAGAGAGAGACGGTCTGTGCATGGCCCTTAGCGTAACGGCCTGGATGACACCGCGAACACTTATGTCTTATAGAAGACCAATTATCTGCGCGTTTAAAATCAACCAGTTAGCAGCTTAATTTCTGCATGCGAAATGTGCTGCTTCACAATGAAAAATTATGCGGCAGTGCAGCACGCGGCAACTTCATATAGTGAAATTACGGAGTTGAATGTGGAAAAGCCCGAAAGGCATCATGTCGCCGATGACAAGTTTCGCTTTTCTGTCCGACAACACCTTCTTGAAGGCCGGCCGCAACGACCCGGCTTGCCCCTTCGCCGTGGCCGGCGTGGCGTGGGACGGCGCGGTCACCAACCGCCCGGGTGCGCGCATGGGGCCCAAAGCGATCCGTCAAGCCAGCCACATGCTGTGCGACGCGATTCATCCGCACTTCGACACCACGCCCCTGCCACGGCTCACCGACCTGGGCGACCTGCCCTTGCCCAACACCAGCCTCGAGGCGATGCGCGAAGCCATGGCGCCGCAGGTCGAGCGGATGATCCGCGCCCACCACATGGCGTGGCTCGGCGGCGACCACTCCATCACTCTGCCGCTGTTGCGCGCCTACCGTGCCTGGGCCAAACGCCCGCTGGCAGTGATTCACTTCGACGCCCACTGCGACACTTGGCGAGATCACTTCGGTGAAGCCAGCGGGCATGGCACCTGGGTCTTTGAAGCCATCAGCGAAGGGCTGGTCGTCAAGGAATGCTTCGTGCAGCTGGGTCTTCGATCGGCCGGCGAGCGCGCGGCGCGGGAATACGTGCGCGACCAGGGCGGCCTCATCTACACGGCGCGGCAACTTCGTGGACTCGACGGGCCCGAGCAACTCGCGCCGCTGCTGAAGCAGGTGCGCGAGCGTTTGGCTGCGCACGGCCAGCCCCCCCGTCTACCAGAGCCTGGACAGCGACTGCCTGGATCCGGCCTTCGCGCCGGGAACCGGAACGCCCGAGCCGGGTGGCATGACCACCAACCAGGTGCTCACACTGCTCGAAGAGCTCGCCGACCTCGAGTTTGTCGGCATGGACTGTGTCGAGGTCGCGCCGCCCTACGACCATGCCGAATTGACGAGTCACGCGGCAGCCGTCTTCGTGTGGACCTACCTGTGCGGCGGCGTCGCCCGGCAAGGCACTTGCCGGCGGGCACTCGAAGCTTCGGCCAGCGGCTCTGCCGCCTGACCCGTGGGTAAATCGC
Source organism: Methylibium sp. (assembly GCA_031420735.1). Lineage (GTDB taxonomy): Bacteria > Pseudomonadota > Gammaproteobacteria > Burkholderiales > Burkholderiaceae_C > Methylibium. Next base: position 676 of record JANONH010000635.1, on the reverse strand, counting down.
GGGCGCCGTCGCTCGGTGCGAAATCAGCGCGCGCCTGAGCGAAGTGGCTTTGGCATCAGGTAGACGGCAGCGATGCAAAGCAGCGCGGCCAGGGCGAACACCCAGCGCAGATCGACGCGCGCTTCAACCGGGTGGGCCAGCCGGGCATCGGTCATGGCGGCATACAGCGCCTCGGGCGTTGCAAGCCTTTGGTACTGCAGGCCGGTCTCGGCCGCCAGCAACTGCAGGTAAGACTCGCGCAGGGCGGAACGGTGTTCCGTGCCCGGCGTCGCGCCAAGCATGACGCTCGGAGCGCCCGCGTCGTCGGCCATCCGCTCGCCCGCCACGCTGCCGCCGCGCCCCAGGCTGCGCGGGTCCACCTGCATGACCTCGTCGGCCTGCCAATAGCCGTAAGCGCGGCCTTCAACGTCGAGTTTGGGAATGGGCGCCAAAAGCATGCCGCCCACGCCCACGATGAGGCCGGGCGCCACCCGAACGGCGCCCTCGTCGCTTGGCCGGTAGCTCGCACTCACGGGTGGCGCCTCTTGCCCATCGGTCACGAAAACCAGCGCCGGTTTGGACGGCAGCGCCTTGGCGATCTTCAGGCCGCTGTAGAGCCCTTTGGCAATTTCGCTATTGCCCGTCCAGGCCATGCGGCCGTCGATTTGCGACAAGACCGAGAGCAACTCGCGCCGGT
>JANONH010000634.1:0-2299 GCA_031420735.1 Methylibium sp. | reverse complement strand
GGCTGTTTCGCCTCGCCAAGGCCATACCGATCGCGCCGCAGCGGGAAGACCCGGCAATCTACGAGCGCGCTTTTGCCGCGGCGCGGCGCGCGCTCGACGAAGGCGAGCTCTTGTGTGTCTTTCCCGAAGGCGCGATCACGCGCGATGGCAAGCTCGGGCCTTTCAAGGGCGGCGTGATGAAGATCCTGCAAACCAAGCCGGTGCCGGTGGTGCCGCTGGCGCTCAGCAACATGTGGGGCTCGTTTTTTTCGCGTGCGGGCGGTGCCGCAATGACGCAGCCACTGCGCCGCGGCATGTGGAGCCGCGTCGGGCTGGCCGCCGCGCCGGCGCTCGCACCGGCGCAGGTGACGCCGCAGGGCTTGCGAAGCGCGGTCGAGCGGCTACTCGCATGAGGCCGCCACCGTGCGGCGACGGCCGCGCTCGTGCGGCGAAGCCTGCAGGCCGGCCGCTGCAACATGGCGCTGCTGCGCGGCCGGGCGCCAGGCGCTGCGCGGCGCGGCGCCGAGGGGCGCCGCAGTTCGCCCGGCGGGGCGCCGCGTGAGCTTCAAGCCGATTTCCCGCGCGGCTTGGCAGCGTGTGCTGCCGTTCGCCTTTTTCATCGCGGTGCTGGCGCTGCGGCAACTGTGGCAGGCCCACGATCCCGGCTTCGTGGCCGACGAGCGCTGGCTTTATGCCCTGCAAGCCGGCGGCGCGGCGCTGTTGCTGGCCTGGGCTTGGCGGCACTACGTCGAATTGGCAAGCGCGCCGCGCCTGCGTGATGTCCTGCTTGCCGTGGCGATGGGTGTGGCCGTCTGGTGGCTGTGGATCGCGCTGGATGCGCCGTGGATGCGCATCGCCACGCCGGTGGTCCTGTTCCGCCCGGTGGGCGAGGCCGGAGATGTGCTGTGGAGCCTGGTCGCCGTGCGCTGGCTCGGCGCCACGCTCGTGGTGCCGCTCATGGAGGAGCTGTTCTGGCGCAGTTGGCTGATGCGCTGGCTCGAGCGCGCCGATTTCCTGTCGGTCGACCCGCGCACGGTGGGCACGACCGCCGTGCTGGCGTCTACCTTCGTGTTCACCCTCGCCCACAACGAATGGTTCGCCGCCGCACTCGCCGGCCTTGCCTACGCCGGGCTCTACCGCCACAGCGGCTCGCTGTGGTCGCCGGTGATCGCGCACGCCGTGACCAACGGCCTGCTCGGCGTGTGGGTGGTGATGGGCGGGCACTGGGCTTATTGGTGAGCGTGGATGAGAGTCGCCGCCGCGGCGACCCTCACGGCTGCGCGTCATATCGGTCGCTGATTACACGCTGCTTCCACGCCGCCCACACCCCGCCCACACCCCGCTCACACGCCACTCAAACGCCGCGGGCGCGGTCCTCTGCGAACCGAGCCCGCCAGGCTTCAAAGCCCCCCGCTTCGATCGCCACGCGCATTTCGCGCATGAGGTTGAGGTAGTAGTGCAGGTTGTGCACGCTCGCCAGCATCGGGCCGAGCATTTCGCCGCAGCGGTCGAGGTGGTGCAGGTAGGCACGCGAGAAGCCGCCCGAGCCGCCCGAGCCTGCGCACACCGCGCAGCCGCAACTCGCATCGAGCGGCGCGCTGTCGCTCTTGTGGCGGGCGTTGCGGATCTTGAGGTCGCCGAAGCGCGTGAACAAATGGCCGTTGCGGGCGTTGCGCGTGGGCATGACGCAGTCGAACATGTCGACGCCGTTGGCCACGCCGTCCACCAGGTCTTCGGGCGTGCCCACGCCCATGAGGTAGCGCGGCTTGTTCGCCGGCAGCCGCCTGGGCGTGTGCGCAACGATGCGCCGCATCTCGGCCTTGGGCTCGCCCACGCTCACGCCGCCGATGGCGTAGCCGGGCAGGTCCATGGCCACCAGCGCGTCGAGCGAGGCCTCGCGCAGCGACTCGAACATGCCGCCCTGCACGATGCCAAACAGCGCGTTCGTGTTTTCGAGGCGCACGAATTCGTCGCGGCATCGCACGGCCCAGCGCAGGCTCAGCTCCATCGACACGCGCGCCTCGCGCTCGGTGGTGAGCTCGCCGCCGCTTTGGTAGGGCGTGCATTCGTCGAACTGCATGGCGATGTCGGAGCCGAGCACGGTCTGGATCTGCATGCTGACTTCGGGCGTGAGCAGCAGCTTGTCGCCGTTGACCGGCGAGGCAAAGCGCACGCCTTGTTCCGAAATCTTGCGCATTTCGCCGAGCGACCAGACCTGGAAGCCGCCGCTGTCGGTGAGCAGCGGGCGCGGCCAGTTCTCGAAGCGGTGCAGGCCGCCCAGCGCCTGCAGCACCTCGAGCCCCGGGCGCAGCCACAGGTG
>JANONH010000633.1:0-1897 GCA_031420735.1 Methylibium sp. | reverse complement strand
GATGGCCACGGTCTCTGCGATCACCTTGCCGTTGCCGAGGTCGAGGGCGGGCGTTTGACCGCCGGGGTTCTTGTCGGTGTACGGGGGCTTGCGGTTCTCGGCAGCAAAGAGGTCGATGGTCTCGAACGGCAGTTCGATGTTCTTTTCCACCATGAACATGCGCACCAGGCGCGGATTGGGGCCGAAGGAATTCAACAGCTTCACGGTGGTTTCCTCTTTGGATCGATAAGACAAACAAACGCGCAAGCAGGCAGTTCGCCGACCTGCGCCCCTTACAAGAGCCCGCAAGAGGCCCAAAATGCTCCAGCGGCCCCAAGGCCGCTTTAAAACGGTTCCTTGTACGGGCGCAGGTCGATCTCTTGTGCCCAGGCCGTGCGCGGCTGGCAGTGGAGCTGCCAGTAAGTTTGAGCGATCGCGTCGACGTCGAGCAGCCCGTCGGCGCCGCGCTGCTCGACCATCTTGGGCATGAGCGTCTTCAAGCGTTCGCCGTTGACGCCGCCGTCGATGAGGACGTGCGCCACGTGCAGACCTTGGGGCCCGAACTCGCGCGCCATGCTCTGCGAGACCATGCGCAGCCCGGCCTTGGCGGCCGCAAAATGCGCAAAGCCCGCCTTGCCGCGCAGGCTCCCCGAAGCGCCCGTGAAGATGACCGTGCCGCGCCCGAGCGGCACCATGCGCCGGGCGGCTTCACGCCCGACCAGGAAGCCGCCGAAACAGCCGACGCGCCAAAAACTTTCAAACTGCGCGGCGCTGATCGAGGTGAAGTCGGTGCGCTGGTTGTTGCCGGCGTTGAACACCACCAGGTCGGCCGGCTCGCGACCTGAGCCGGGCTGCATGGCGCGGTCGAACAGGCGCACCACCTGCAGCTCGTCGGTGCAGTCGCACACCCAGGCTTCGGCACTGCCACCGCCAGCACGAATAGCTTGGGCGACCGCCTCGATTTTGCCGGCGGTGTGCCCGGCCACGAGCACGTGATGGCCCTCTTGCGCAAAGCGCCGGCACACGGCTGCACCGATGCCTTGCTCGGCCCCCACCCCCACAACCACTGCCGTCGGCATGCCCACCCCGTTCCCCTTCATGCGCCATTTTGCAGTCGTCTTGCAGCCGCCCCGCCCCGCGGGCGCGGGCGCGGGCGCGGTGGCAAGCCCGGAACTCTGACTTGCGGCGCTGGCTTCGTCAATCGAAAGCTGCTCAATCTGCGTGCTCGCGCTGGGCCAAGGCCCAGTCGATGTGTTCGCCGACCAGCGCGCTTGCGCCCTCGCGAGCCAAGTTCAGGGCCAGGGCATAAGCGGCGTTGCCACTCTCACGCCAGGCATTGCCCAGCGCCACCGCCAGGTTGCGGCGCCAGCGCTGAAAGCCGATGCGGCGAATGGCGCTGCCCTCGGTCATGCGCAGGAAATCGGCCTCGCTCCAGGACCACAGGGCCAGCAAGGTGGGCGCGTCGAAGGCGTCTCGCGTGTCGAAGTCGGGCAGGCTCGAGCGCCCGGCGTACTTGTTCCACGGGCACACCAATTGGCAGTCGTCGCAGCCGTAGATGCGGTTGCCGATGAGCGGGCGCAGCTCCAGCGGGATCGCGCCCGCATGTTCGATCGTCAGGTAGGAAATGCAACGCCGCGCGTCCAGCCGGCCCTCGCCCACGATCGCTTGCGTCGGGCACACCTCGATGCAGGCGCGGCAGCTGCCGCAATGCGCGTCGACGGCGGCGGTGATCGGCAAGGCCAGGTCGGTGTAGATCTCGCCGAGGAAAAACATTGAGCCGGCGTCGCGCGACAGCGCCAGGGTGTGCTTGCCGCGCCAGCCGATGCCGCTGCGCGTGGCCAGTTCCACCTCGAGCACCGGCGCCGAGTCGGTGAACACCCGGTGGCCGAAGGGCCCGAGCCGCTCGGCCAGGCGCTCG
>JANONH010000632.1:0-2547 GCA_031420735.1 Methylibium sp. | reverse complement strand
AGGGCAATGTCGGCTTCGCTGCGCGCCGGCCTCACCGTGTCGGCCATCAAGAGTCGTTCGTGGCCGGCGGCTTCCAGGCGAGCTGAAGATGGTTGTGACCATCCGCACGCCCGGTGATCGAGAAGACCCTAGTGCACCTGGGATTGCAGGCCCGCGCGCCGCGACGCTCACCCGCCCGCGGTCGAGCGCTGCAGGCGGCTTGAGGATTCCAATCCATCACCGTTCAGGCTACCCGGTGCGCAGGGCTACGGGGATACTCTGCGCCCGCGAGTTTCCGGGACCGATGGATAGGGCCCGGCGGCAGGGGGTGACCCGTATGCGGCGCCGGAGATAGGCGCTCTTCGGCTGGGCTGTTTAGCGCCCAACGGATCTCAGCCAGCCTTCAAAGACAGATTCAAGCTCGCCGCGCGCTGCGTGCCGCCCGTGTTCTGCCGCGTTCGGAGTGGAGAAGGAGAAAGGGCGTTTGAAGAACCTATCCTCCAGCAGCGCGACAACAGCCGTCGGCAGCTGAATCCGACGAAGCGCCGACGCGGGTGCGCCGCAGCCGACGCCCGGTCACGCAGGGCCGCGCGCGATCAGAGGCCCGTCGCCCTTCGCCGCCAACCCCGGCCACCCGCGTCCGGCCATCCGCCACAGTCCCCACGCCCCAGCCAGGGCCACGACCGCGACGACCAGCCGCGCCGGGTCGTGCAACGCGTCGTGCAGCGCCGGCACCCAGCGCCGCGCAAACATCAGCTGCAACGCCAGCGCGAGCACCCGCGCCGCGCGCGCGAACGCCGCGCTTTCGCGTTGCAGCAGCCCGCCGGCGGCAAGGTACAGCGCGGAGGCCACGAAGACGAAGGTGAAGATTGTCTGCAGGATGTCGTTGGCCGCCTCGGCGCGGTCGTGCAGCCACCACCAGGGCACGAAGACCAGGCACGCCGCGGCCAGCACGCGCCCCACCGTCCGCGCGCGGCGCTGGGCGGCCTCGTCGCACAGCGCGGCCGAGCGCACGAGCCAGGGCAGCAGCGCAATGCCGACGAGACCGGTGAGGGCGTCGATCAACAGCGTGAGCGGATAGCCGAAGCGCTCGGCCGCGATGCCCTGCCAGCCGGCGGAGAACGCGATGGCGAGGTTCTGCATTGCCATATAGGCCGTGAACTGCGTGCCGGCCACGGCCGGGTTCGTGAGGTCCATGTAGACCGCCGTGCGGGTGCCGTACATCAGCCCGTTGGTCACCGAGTAGACGGTCGTCGCCATCCACAGGTGCCAGATCAGGTCGGGCAGCGGCGGGCCCCCTGGCGCGCGCGGCATCACGTAGCCGGCGGCGTGCAGCACCCAGGCCAGGTACAGCACCGGCACGCTGATCAGTGCCGTGTACACGCCGAGCGTGAGCAGTCGCCCCAGTCGGTCGGCGAGCCAGCCGCCGAGCACCATGCAAAGGCCGCCGACGACGGTGCTGACGAGCGCCATCAACGCCACCGCGTCGTCGCTCATGCCGAGTTCCACCGCGAGGTTGGACTGCAAGGCCAGGCCGAGCGCCATTGCACCCGCCGGCAGCAGCGACACCCACACACCCATCAGCGGGCCGCGGGCACCGAGGAACGAGCGGAAGGCGTCTTCGGCAAAGCGGCGCATCTTCGCGCCTGCGGCGCGCAGGCCCGCGCCGGCCGAGCCGCGGGCCGCCTCGGTGCCGTCGCCGGGCGCGCCACCGGCGAAGGCCTCCTTCATTGGCAGCACCACGAGCACCGTCACCGCCAGGATCGTGGCCGCCACCATGACGACGCCCCCTTGCAGCCCGGTCACGCCCATCACCGCCAGCACGCCTGCGCCGCCGATGGCCTGGCCGAGCGACGCGCCGGCGAACATCAGCCCGTTCGCCAGACCGCGCTCCTCGTCGGCCAGCGTGTTGACGGCCAGCGCGTCGATGGCCACGTCCTGAGTGGCCGCGATCAGGTTGTGCACGAACAGGATGGCCGTGAACCACGCCAGGCCCTGCGGCAGCGGCACCCACATCACCGACAGCAGCGTGAGCACCATGCCGAGCTGCGTGCCGAGGATCCACGCCCGCCGGTGCCCCCAGCGCCGCGAGCGGAACACGTCTACCAGCGGCCCGAAGGCCCACTTGAAGGCCCAGGGCACGTAGAACGCAGCGACAAAGGCGCCGATCTCCGCCGGCCCCACCCCCATGCGCCGCAACTGCGTGGCCACGGCGGTGGCCGCAAAGCCAAGCGGCACGCCCTCGGTTGTGTAGAGCAGGAAGAACGCGATCAGGCGGCCGCGGGCGGTGGCGAGCAGGTTGGGCAGGCGCATCGAGCCACGTTATCAGACCCGAGGCTGCGTAGGCGCGTCGAGGGGCGCCGTCGGCGCGTCAGGCCAGAGGGCGCAGCTGTGCTGCAACAGGGGTATCAGGTCGGCCGTGAATTGGACCCGTGCAAGGCGCAGTCCGAGCGATATGGCCAGCGCGTGAGCCAGGGTGGTCTTGCCGACTGGGTTTCGCTGTTGTCCAACACGTAGTGTTGGCCGCCGCCGGCTCGCATCTCTTGCAGGTTGCTCTTGAGCTTTTTC
>JANONH010000631.1:0-2380 GCA_031420735.1 Methylibium sp. | reverse complement strand
TCACCCACGGCCACCGGCGCTCGACCGGCCATCAGCTCGGCGATGCCGATGCGGCGCCCGCCGGGCCGCTGTACCCGAAGCAGCGCCAGCGAGCCTTCGCCGCAGGCCACGACCAGCGCCTTGTCGCTCGCACAAAGGACGGTCCCGGCTGCTGCGCCGAGCACACCGACCTCGGCCTGCCACAACTTGAGCACCTCGCCGCCCAAGCGGAAGTTCATTCCCGGCGCCGGATCGAAAGCGCGCACGCGCCGCTCGATCGCGGCGGCCGGCATCGACCAGTCGATCTGGGCTTCGGCCTTGCCGACCTTGCCGGCGTAAGTCGCGCCGGCCTGCGGCTGGGGCGTCGCGCGCAGATCGCCGCTCTGTTGCAAGCGCAGGGCTTCGACGATGAGTTCGGCGCCCAGTCGGGCCAGCCGCTCGAGCAGCGTGGCGCAACGCTCGTCGGGGCGAATCGGCTCGCTTCGCACCAGGAGCATGTCGCCGGTGTCCAGGCCTTCGTCCATCTGCATGATGGTGATGCCGCTTTGCGCGTCGCCTGCCTCGATCGCCCGGTGGATCGGGGCGGCACCGCGCCAGCGCGGCAGCAGGGACGCGTGGATGTTGAGGCAGCCCAGGCGCGGCAAGCCAAGCACCCAGGCCGGCAGCAACAGGCCGTAAGCCGCCACCACCAGCACGTCGAGTCGCGCCAGCTCCAATGCGTCCTGGGCAAGGCGCGCTTCCTGCGCATGGCGGCCGTCCAGGCGCAAGCCCGGTGGCTGCAGGCAGGCGACGCCACGTCCCTGCGCCAGTTGCTTGACCGGCGATGCCGCCAGCTTGAGGCCCCGGCCGGCCGGCCGATCGGGCTGGGTCAGGACCAGCACGACCTCGTGCCCCGCAGCGAGCAGCCCCTCGAGGGCGACGCGCGCGAACTCCGGCGTGCCAGCGAAACCGAGCCTCACTCCCCAGCTTCCTCGCGCGACTTCTTCTGCATCTTGCTCTTGATGCGCTTGCGCTTCAAAGGCGAGAGATATTCGACGAAAACCTTGCCGACCAAGTGATCCATTTCGTGCTGGACGCACACCGCCAGCAGACCTTCGGCTTCGAACTGATAGGCCGCTCCGTCGGGCCCCAAAGCCGCCACGGCGATGCGCGCATGCCGCAGCACCTTGTCGTAGACCAGCGGCACGGAGAGGCAGCCCTCGTCGCCCAGGATCATTTCGTCGCTGACCGAGCGCAGCTCCGGATTGATGAGCACGCGCGGTTCGTTGCGCTCATCGGAGATGTCGATCACGAGCACACGCTCATGCACGTCGACCTGGGTCGCGGCCAAGCCGATGCCCTGGGCTTCGTACATTGTCGTGAGCATGTCGTCGACCAAGCGGCGAATGCGCGCATCGACCAAGGCCACCGGCTTGGCAATCTTGTGCAGACGCGGGTCCGGATACTGGATGATGTCGAGGAGGGGCATGGGGTGTCGGGTCGGCAAAAGCACCGCAGCCCGTGTGGACCGCGCGCAACGAAGTGTCGTGAAGGGCTACCGCAGCCGCCTGTGGCGGCAGGCCGCTCCAATTGCGGCGACGCGGCTTTGTGGGCAGAATCTTCCAAACGAAGCGGGGATTTTCGCCCAACCGGAATGGTCGGGCAGCGTCCTTGAAAAAACCACAGGACGCCGCGATGGGTAGGGCGGCGCCACGGAGAGAGCCCGATGACACGAACTGCCCCCGCTGCACGCCGCTTGGCCGGACTTGCTTCAACTGCCATGATGATGGCGCTCGCTGCAGGCATGCCGCTCAGCGCCTATGCCGCCGAGCCCAACTTCCCGATCTCCGCCGAGCAGCGCAGCACCGCTCAGCAGGTCGCAGCAGCCGGTGTCGCGCTCTCCGAGCTGGCGCCCAACGCGCCGGACTTCTACACCGTCAAGCGTGGCGACACGCTGTGGGACATCTCCGGCGTCTTTCTCACGCGCCAGTGGCGCTGGCCCGAACTCTGGGGCATGAACCTCGAGCAAATCGCCAATCCTCATCTCATCTATCCCGGTCAAGAGCTGGCACTCGAACGCAGCGGCGGTCGCGCGACCCTGAGGTTGGCCGACGGCAAGCCCGGCTCGACCGAGCGCCTCTCGCCACGCGTGCGCGATACCGGCCCTTCCTCGGGGCCGATTTCGGCGGTGCCGCTGCGCTTCATCGAAGGTTTCCTCAACGATGCGGTGATCTTCGACAGCGATGAACTCGAGCGTGCGCCGCGTATCGTCGCCACACAAGAAGGCCGCGTGCTGCTCGGCAAGGGCGATACGGCCTATGTGCGCGGCGAGCTCGGCGCCGTGCGGGAATGGCGCGTGTTCCAGCAGCCCAAAATCCTGCGCGACCCGGAAACCAACGCGATCCTCGGCTACGAAGGCACC
>JANONH010000630.1:0-2560 GCA_031420735.1 Methylibium sp. | reverse complement strand
CGACCAACGACGAAACCGGGCTGGTGCTCTACCAGGCCCTGTACGACGGCCAGCCGGCCGACGCCGCGGCCCGGGCCGCCGCCTTTCGCGGTGTCGTCTTCGTCACCGTGCGCACCGAGCGCACGCTGGCCGAACTGGGCCTGAGCGGGCAGGATTACCTGCGCTGGTGTGTGGTCGACCTGGCACCCAACGTGCCGCGGCCGCGGCTGGCGGGCAACGCCGGCTGCGACCCCGGCGCCGCAGGGCGCGTGGACGGCAAGGGGCCGTCAACGACAGCGTCAGCGTCCGCATCGTCGGCCGCGTCGTCGGCCGCGGCAACGCCGGCGGCTTCGGATCCGACCGCCCGTGCCGCGCCGCGGGCTCCCGAACTGCTCGGCCTCGAAACGCGTCGCGCGCTGGGCTTCGGTGGTCGCCAGCTCGAACTGCGCGTCGCCGCCGACGTCGCTGCCGTGCCCGGTCGCGACCGCAGCGGCAACCTGCTCCTGTCGCTGGCCGGACTGGTGGCCACGGCGATGCTGGGTGCACTGCTGCTGACGGTCACCGGTCACAGCCGCCGCACAGAACGCGCCGTGACCCTGGGCACGGCCGAGCTGCGGCGCGAGATCGGCGAACGCACGCAGGCGCAGCAGGCCTTGGCTGAAAGCGAGGCGCGGCTGCGCAGCATCCTCAACCACATCCCGCTGGGCGTGATGTTCCTGACCCCCGACGGCACGCTGATCGACTGCAACCCGCGGCTGCCCGAGATGCTGGGCCAGGATGCCTCGGCGCTGCCGGGAATGTCGCTGGCCACCCTGAGCCACCCCGACGAGGCGGCCGAGAACCGGCGCCAGCGGCGCCAGCTGCTGCGCGGAGATATCGGGGTCGCGCAGCGCCAGCTGCGCCTTCGCACCGGCGCTGGCGACTGGCTCTGGGTGCGCCTGGTCGTGACCGCCCTGCGCGACGGGCAGGGCCGGGTACTGCGCATGGTGGCGGTGGTCGAGGACATCACCGAGCACCTGCGCCTGCAGAACTCGGAACGCGCGCTGCAGCAGGCCGAAGCGTCGAACCGCGCCAAGAACGAGTTCGTCTCGCGCATGAGCCACGAGTTGCGCACGCCGCTGAACGCGATGATCGGTTTCTCGCAGCTGCTGGGGCTCGACCGCGAGCCCGGGCTGGCGCCGCACCAGCGCGACTGGACGCAGCAGATCCAGCGTGCCGGCTGGCATCTGCTGGAGATGATCAACGAGACTCTCGACCTGGCGCGCATCGAGGCCGGAGCCGTCAACCTGGCGCTGCAGCCGGTGGACGTGGCGCCGCTGGTGACGGCATGCCGCGCCATGGTCGAGGCCAGCGCCGGCGAGCGCCATATCCGCATCGACGAACGACTGGCCCGCGACGCGCCGGCGATGCTGGCCGATCCGACGCGGGCCCGACAGATCCTGACCAATCTGATGAGCAATGCCGTCAAGTACAACCGTGACGGCGGCGTGGTGACGGTGACGGCGCGGGCGGACGGTCCCGGCCACGTCGCGCTGGCGGTGAAGGACTCGGGCCTGGGCATGAGCCCGGCCCAGCTCGGCGCGCTGTGGCAGCCCTACAACCGCCTGGGCCGAGAGGGCAGCGGCATCGAAGGCACGGGCATCGGCCTGGTCATCAGCCGTCGCCTGGCCGAGCTGATGGGCGGCACGCTCGAAGCGCACAGCGCCGCCGGCACCGGCTCCACCTTCACCCTGCGGCTGCCGGCAGCCGCGGCCGAGGTGCCGGCGCCCGGCGAAGCGCCGCCGCCGCGCCAGCCCCCGCCCTACCAGTTGCGGCGCGTGCACTATGTCGAGGACAACGAGACCAACGTCGAGGTAATGCGCGGCATCCTGGCGCAGCGGCCGCAGATTCGACTGGAGGTCTCGACCATGGGCCTGGACGGCCTCAGCGGCGTGCGCCAGCAGCGCCCCGACCTGATCCTGCTCGACATGCAACTGCCCGACATCAGCGGCCTGGAGTTGCTGCGCCACCTGAAGCAGGACGACGCGGTCGCCGACATCCCGGTGATCGTGGTCTCGGCCGATGCCACGCCGCTGCGCATGGAAGAAGCGCTGACCCTCGGCGCGCTGCACTACGTGACCAAGCCGGTCGAGGTGGCGCGCTTCCTGCAGCTCGTCGACGAGGTCTTGAACGGCCTGGAGACGCGCTGGGGCCTGTGAACCGCCACCGGCGCGCACCTGGATCGGTGCAACATCGGCCGCCGGTCTGTGCGCCAACGAACCGGGTGCGGCCGATTGCCGTCACGGCTGCGGGCAATCAGCACTCTGCGCATGAGAGTGCTAATATTTACGGAACCGGGTCCCACTCAGGGAATCAGATCGCTCCATGAACACTGCTAACGCCCTTTCCGTCCGCGACCCCTGGTCGCTGGTGCCCTCGCTGGGCAACCTGGATGCGTATGTGTCCGCCGTCAATCGGCTGCCGATGCTGACCCAGGCCGAAGAGATCGATTTCGCGCGCAAGCTGCAGAGCAGCGGCGACCTCGAGTCCGCCGGCCGGCTGGTGCTGTCTCACCTGCGTCTGGTGGTGTCGATTTCCCGCC
>JANONH010000629.1:0-1610 GCA_031420735.1 Methylibium sp. | reverse complement strand
GGCGGTCTGCGAGCAGCCCTGTTGCCGAAACTCAGCTTCAGCTTGCTGCGTCGATATCGCGCTTGGCCCGAGGGCGGAGCGGCGCCCTCGCTCATGCCGGGGTACCAGAAATCGCGCGGTCGCCGCACCGCCCTCAGGCCTGTTGAGCCGGCGTGACTTCCCTGTGCCGCATTCTTAAATAACCGCCACCGGCAAGATGGCGGGCGGGGCGCAGGCAGCGCGCATTGGCGCGCCCCCGAGCACCCTGCTCAGCGCCGCGGCAAGGCGATGACGAAGCAACTGCCGGCGCCTTCGCGCGCTTCGCAGCGCACTTCCCCGCCGTGGAGGCGAGCGATCTGGCGCACCAGGGCGAGTCCCAGGCCGACGCCGCCGGCCTGCTCGGCGTGGCCCGGCAGGCGGTAGAAGGGCTCGAAGATGCGCTCGCGCTCGGCCTGCGGCACGCCCGGCCCACGGTCCGAAACGCGCAGTTCGAGCCGGCCCGCGGCGTCGAAGGCGATGCGCAGTTCGGTTTCGCCCTGGCCGCCGTAGCGGCTTGCGTTCTCGAGCAGGTTGCGTACTGCGCGGCGCAGCAGGCGCTCGTCGCCGCGCAGCGTGAGGGTCGGCGGCGCAGCAGGCAGCTCGAGCCGCGCGTGCGTGCGCGCGGCCTCTTCGGCGGCCAGGCCGATGACGTCGACGCTGTCCTGCATGCGCTCCTTGCCCGGGGCCAACCCGCGCTCGTGGGCGTCGAGCCGGCTGGCGATCAGCACCTCTTCGACCAGGTCGTCGAGTTCGGCGATGTTGCGTGCGATTTCTTCCTGCAAAGCGGCGCGCCGTTCGGGGGGCGCTTCGCCGAGCATCGCCAGCGCCATTTTCAAGCGCGTGAGCGGCGAGCGCAGTTCGTGGCTGGCGTTGGCAAGCAGCGACTGGTTGGCCTGGACCAATGATTCGATGCGCGCGGCCGCGGCATTGAAGCTGCCCGCCAACGCCGCGACCTCGTCGCGGCCGCCCACCGCCACGCGCTGGTGCAGCGCGCCCGCGCCAAAGGCCTCGACGCCGTGCTGCAAGGCTTCAAGCCGCCGGGTCAGGCGCCGCACCACCGGGTAGGCACCGAGCGCCACCGACACAAACAGCACCGCGAGCGTGACCAACAAACCCGCGCCCTGCGTGAAGAACGGCGGCTCGGCCAGGCGACGCCCATCGGCCCCACGCGGGCCACCGCGCGCGGGCCGCACGATCCACAACTGCCGGCCATCGCTCAAGCTCACGCGCTGGGGTGCGCGCCGCTCGTTGGCTTTGGCGAGCAGCGCAGCCCCCCGGCCGCCAGCCGCGTCTGTGTTCGCGTTCGCGACTGATGCATCGGCCGCGCTGCTGCCCCAGCGCGTGAAGCTGGGCGAAGCCGCGATGCGCTGGCCGTTCGCGTCGTCCAGCGCCAGCGGCAGGCGCAGACGCTGCGACCATTCGAGCAGCGCCTCGCCCTGCTCGGCGCGTGGCGCCTCGGGCGGCGGCAGTGCGTTTTGCAGCAGCTCGCCCCAGGCAGCGAGCCGCTCGCTCGCGCCGGCATCGAAGCGGGCCCGCTCGTGTTCCATGTTGCGCTGCAATAGCCAGCCCGCCACCAGCGCAAACAGCAGCAG
>JANONH010000628.1:0-2745 GCA_031420735.1 Methylibium sp. | reverse complement strand
AGCGACACCGCGGCCTGCATGTCCACCGCAACGATGCGCGAAACGCCCTGCTCCTGCATCGTCACGCCGATCAGTTGTTCGGCCATCTCCATGGCGATCTTGTTGTGCGAGATGAAGAGGAACTGCGTGTTGCTCGCCATGTTCTTGACGAGCTTGCTGTAGCGCTCGGTGTTGGCGTCGTCCAGCGGCGCATCGACTTCGTCGAGCAGGCAAAACGGCGCCGGGTTCAACTGGAAAATCGCGAACACGAGCGCAATTGCGGTGAGCGCTTTCTCGCCGCCCGAGAGCAGGTGGATGGTGGAATTTTTCTTGCCCGGAGGCTGCGCCAGCACCTGCACGCCGGCGTCGAGGATTTCGCCGCCGGTCATCACGAGGCTTGCTTTTCCGCCCCCGAACAACTCCGGGAACATGCGCCCGAAATGCTCGTTGACGCTGTCGAAGGTGCCCTTGAGCAGCTCACGCGTCTCGAGGTCGATCTTGTGGATGGCGTCTTCGAGCGTGGTCATCGCCTCCACGAGGTCGGCCGACTGCGCGTCGAGGAAGGTCTTGCGCGCGCGGGCCGTGCCCAGCTCGTCGAGTGCTGCCAGGTTGACCGCGCCGAGTGCGGCCACCTCGCGCGCGATGCGATCGATCTCGCCTTGCAAGCCGTAGAGGCGCACGCCGCCTTCATCGACGCTGCGGCCGATCTCGGCGAGGTCGGCCGCGGCGGCGTTCAACTGCTCCAGGAACTGCGCGCCGCCGAGCTGGGCGGCCTGGGCGTCGAGCTGGAGCTTGCTCGAGCTTTCGCGCAGGGGCTCGAGGCTGCGCTCGAGGCCCATGCGCTGTTCGTCGGCCTGCCGCAGCCGTGCCGAGAGATCGTCGTACTGGCTGCGCTGCGCGCCGAGCGCGGCCTCGCGCTCCAGGCGCAACGCGAGCGCCGTCTGCAGGCCCGCCTGCGCAGCGGCGTCGGTGAGGCGCACGAGTTCGTCTTGCAACTGCAGCGCGCTGCGTGCGTTGGCGTCAATCTGCTCGGCCGCCGTCTCCACCGTGCGTTGCAGCTCGGCGCGCCGGGCGATCAAGGCGCGTGCGGCGTACTGCGCGTCCGTGGCCTGGCGTTCGAGGGCGCGCAATTGTTCGCGCGCCAGGCCCATTTGCCGCTCAGCGGCGGCGACCGCCTGGTCGAACTCGGCGTGACGCTCTTGTTCGTTGGCGAGTTGCAAATCCAGTTCTTCGAAGCGCGCCTGGCCGCTGTCGCGGCGCTCTTGCAGGTCGGCAAGCGTGGCGTCGAGTTCGACCAGCTCGCCTTCGATGCGCTCGCGGCGCGCGCTGGCTTGCTCGCTCGCCTGCGCAAGCCGCAGCAGCTCGACTTGCAGGGTGTGGCGGCGGGTTTGGCCCTCGGCGGCTTCGCGCCGCACGCCAACGAGGCGCGCCGCGCCCTCGGTGTAGGCCGCTTCGGCGCGCACCATGGCCGCGCGAGCGTCTTCGAGCATCAGGCGCTGGGCCCGCGTCTCTTTCTCGAGGTGCTCGATTTCCTGCCTGCGCGCAAGCATGCCGGCCTGCTCGGAGTCGGGCGCATAAAAGCTCACCGCGAACTGGCTCACGGCATGCCCCGCCTGGGTCATGATGACTTCGCCATGCGCAAGCCGCGAGCGCGCCTGCAGCGCTTCGTCGAGCGAGGCGGCGGTGTAGACGCCTTCGAGCCAGTCGTTGAGCAAGGCCGCGAGGCCCGCGTCGCCCAGGCGCAGCAGGTCCGACAGCCTCGGCAAGGTCGCGCGCGGGTTGGCAATGGGGGCGAGCGGCGGTGTGTAGAAGGCGAGCTTGGCGGGCGGCGCGTCGCCCTCGAAGGCGCGCACCGTCTCCATGCGGCCAACTTCGAGCGCGCCGATGCGCTCGCGCAGCGCGGCCTCGAGCGCCGTCTCCCAACCGGTCTCGATGTGCAGCCGCGTCCACAGGCCGGGCAGCGACTGCAGGCCGTGGCGCGCCAACCAGGGCTCGAGCTTGCCTTCGGTCTGGACCTTTTCCTGTAGCGCGCGCAGGGCGTCGAGCCGGGCGCTGAGGTCGGCCTGCCGGCCGGCTTCGGTGTTGACCCGGAGCTGTTGCGTGCGGCGCTCTTCGTCGAGCGCGGGCACGCTGTCTTCGAGTTCTTCGACCCGCGCTTCGCCCAGCGCCTGCGCCTCCTCGGCCGCCTCGAGTTGCGCGGCAAGATCGGCGAGCCGCGCTTCGTCGGCGGGCGCCAGGGCCGAGCCTTCGGCGCCGAGCCGCTCGCGACGCTGCGCCAGCGCCCGTTGCTGCTCTTCGACGCCGCGCGACTCGGCCGCCAGCAACTCGATCTGCTGCGCCACGCTTTGCGCCCGGCTGCGCTGCTCGCCGCTTCGCGCCTGCGCCGAGCGCACGGCGTCTTCCAGCGAGGGCAGCGCGCCGGCCTGTTCTTCGGCCTGCGCGGCCAGCACGGCGGCCTGCTCGTCGGCCGCGTCGATCTGCACCGCCGTCGCGTCCAGGCCGCGGGCGGCTTCATCGCGCCGCGCCGCCCAGCCCAGGTCTTGCCCGGTCAGTTCGGCGAGTTGCTGCTCGACCCGGCTCCGGCCTTCGATCACGTAGCGAATGCGCTCTTCAAGGCGGCTGACTTCGAGCGCCGCCTCCGCCAGCGCACCTTGCGCGCCATGCAGCGCATCGCTGGCGGCGTAATGCGACTGGCGCACCGCTTCGAGATCGGCCTCGACGCGGCGCAACTCGGCGATGCGCGACTCGAGCGCGACGCCGGCTTCC
>JANONH010000627.1:0-2061 GCA_031420735.1 Methylibium sp. | reverse complement strand
CCGCCGGCCTCGGCCCCCGCGGTTCGGCGGGTCAGCGTGGGCGAAGACGGCGCCGGCCAGCGCCTGGACAACTATCTGTTCAAGTCGCTCAAGGGCGTGCCCAAAACGCACGTACACCGCATCATCCGCAGCGGCGAGGTGCGTGTGAACGGCGGCCGCGCCAGCTCCGACACGCGCCTGGCGCTGGGCGACGAACTCCGGCTGCCGCCCGTGCGCGTGGCCGAGCGCTCGGCCACGCCAGAGGCGCCGCCGAGGGAGTTTCCGGTCGTCTACGAAGACGAGCACCTGCTCGTAATCGACAAGCCCGCCGGCGTGGCGGTGCACGGTGGCAGCGGCGTGAGTTTTGGCGTGATCGAACAACTGCGGCGCGCACGCCCCGAGGCGCGCCTGCTCGAACTGGTGCATCGCCTCGACCGGGAGACCTCGGGCCTGCTGCTCATTGCCAAGAAGCGCAGCGCGCTCACGGCCTTGCAGGAGCAGTTTCGCGCGCGCGAAACCGGCAAGACTTACGCGGCCCTCGTGGCCGGCGCGTGGCCCGCCAACAAGAAGGTCATCGACGTCGCCCTGCACAAGTTTCTCAACGCCGAGGGCGAGCGCCGCGTGCGCACCGCCGGGCGCGAAGGCGACGACGAAGAAGGGCGCCGGGCGATCACGCTGGTGCGCGTGCTGCGCCACTACCCAGGCTATTCGCTGCTCGACGTCACCATCAAGACCGGCCGCACCCACCAGATACGGGTGCACCTCGCCCACGAGGGGCAGCCCATCGTGGGCGACGACAAGTACGGCGACTTCGTGCTCAATCGCGCCTTGTCGCGCGGTGAGGCCGGGTTGCGCTTCGGGCGAATGTTCCTGCATGCTCGGCGCCTTTGTTTCCTGCATCCGGCCAGCGGCGAGCGCCTCGAGCTCGAGGCGGCGCTGCCCAAGGAATGCGAGAACTTTCTCGCGCTTCTGCAAGCGGCGCGCTGACCCGACCCGCCGCCCCATCCCATGAGCTCCAACGGATCGCGCCGCTTCGACCTGATCGTGTTCGACTGGGACGGCACCCTGTTCGACTCCACCGCGCTCATCGCGCAGTGCATCCAGAGCTCTGCCGCGGATGTCGGGGCGGCAGTGCCAAGCGACCTGCAGGCCGCCTACGTCATCGGCATGGGGCTCACCGAAGCCTTGCAACATGCCATTCCGGACCTTGCAGCCGAGCGCTACCCCGCCCTGCTGGAGCGTTACCGCCACCATTACTTCGCGCGGCAGCACGAACTGAGCCTGTTCGCCGGCAGTCTCGAGATGCTGCGCGCGCTGAAGGCACGGCATCACCTGCTCGCCGTCGCCACCGGAAAATCGCGCCGTGGGCTCGACCAGGCGCTGCACACCGTGCAACTGCGTGGGCTGTTCGATGCCACCCGCACCGCCGACGAAACCGCCTCCAAGCCGCACCCGCGCATGCTGCAAGAACTCATGGCCGAACTCGACTGCGCCCCCGAGCGAACCTTGATGGTCGGCGACACCACGCACGACCTTCAGCTCGCGAGCAATGCGCGCGCAGCGAGCGTGGCGGTGAGTTTCGGGGCGCACGCAAGAGAGGCCTTCGCCGCCCACTCGCCGCGCTTCGTGGCGCACTCCACCGATGAACTCAGCGACTGGCTGCTGGCCCATGCTTGAAGTGGATCACCCCCGTTGCGGCTTCGCCGCTCCCCCTCAAGGGGGCGCCGCTGGCGGCCCGGCAGAGCCGGTCCGCGGCGGCTGCTTGACCGGCTCGTGCGTCGGGGTTTGCGTGAAGCGCGGTGGGGAACTGGACCACCCCCGTTGCGGCTCGGCCGCTCCCGCTTCAGGCTGCGCCGCTGGCGGCCCGGCAACGCCGGTCCGGGGCGGCTACATCATCGGGTGGCGCGTGCGCCGCGGCTCGGGCGCAGAACGGTGGAGCCACTGAGAACGCGCGTGCGCTACCTATTCGCGCCTCTGGCGCATTGGCGCCTGGGCCTTGGGCTGGTCGTGGCTGCGGCCTATGCGCTGTTTTCCCATTGGCTGATGTTGCATGCCGCCGACAAGCCCTGGGCGGTGGCGGCT
>JANONH010000626.1:0-3012 GCA_031420735.1 Methylibium sp. | reverse complement strand
CTCAAGATCGGCCAGCCGATCCGCATCTACGGCGTGCCCGAGCACATGGTCAAGCAGGGCACGCCCACCATGGGTGGCGCACTCATCTTGTTGTCGATCGCCATCTCGACCCTGCTGTGGTTCGACTGGAGCAACCGCTTCGTCTGGATCGTGATGATCGTCACCTTCGGTTTCGGCGCCATCGGCTGGGTCGACGACTGGCGCAAGGTGGTCGACAAAAATCCCGAAGGCATGCGCTCGCGCGACAAGTATTTTTGGCAGTCGGTGGTCGGGCTGGTGGCGGCGCTCTACCTCGCCTTCAGCGTCTCGGAGACGTCCAACCTGCGCGTGCTGCAGCTGTTCCTGAGTTGGGTGCAAAGCGGCTTCTCCAACGCACTGCCACCCAAGGCCGACCTGATGGTGCCGTTTTTCAAGACGGTGAGTTACCCGCTCGGCGTCTTCGGCTTCATCGGCCTCACCTACGTGGTGATCGTCGGCTCGAGCAATGCCGTCAACTTGACCGACGGGCTGGACGGCCTGGCGATCATGCCGGTGGTGATGGTGGGCTCGGCGCTGGGCATCTTCGCCTACGTCACCGGCAGTTCGGTGTTCGCCAACTACCTGCTGCTGCCCTACATCCCCGGCGCCGGCGAGTTGCTGATCTTCTGCGCCGCCATGGCCGGCGCGGGCCTGGCTTTCCTGTGGTTCAACGCCTACCCGGCGCAGGTCTTCATGGGCGACGTCGGCGCGCTCGCACTCGGCGGCGCGCTCGGCACCATCGCCGTGATCGTGCGCCAGGAGATCGTGCTGGCCATCATGGGCGGCATCTTCGTGCTGGAGGCGCTGTCGGTGATGGCGCAGGTGACCTGGTTCAAGATCACCAAGCGGCGCTATGGCCAGGGCCGGCGCATCCTGCTGATGGCGCCGCTGCACCACCACTTCGAGAAATCCGGCTGGAAGGAAACGCAGGTCGTCGTGCGCTTCTGGATCATCACCATGCTCCTGTGCCTGGTGGGCCTGTCGACCTTGAAGCTGCGCTGATGGACGCAAACGCAGAGCCCACCGCCGCGCCGCACGCCCTGCACGGGCAGACCGTGCTGGTGCTCGGTCTCGGCGCCTCGGGGTTGGCGATGGCAGAGTGGTGCGCGCGCCAGGGGGCGAACGTGCGGGTGGCCGACTCGCGCGAGACCCCGCCCATGGCCGCGGCGCTGGCCGAGTCGCTGCCGGGCACGACGCTGCGGCGCGGCTTCGACCCGGCCTTGCTCGAAGGCGTGCAGCGCATGCTCAAGAGCCCGGGCCTGTCGCCCCACGACCCGCAGCTCGCGCCGCTGCTCGCGCGCGCCAGAGAGCAGGGCGTGCCCGTTTCGAGTGAGCTTGCGCTGTTCACAGAAGCCCTGGCGGAGCTGAAGGCCGAGCGCGGCTACACGCCCAAGCTGGTGGCCGTGACCGGCACCAATGGCAAGACCACGGTCACCATGCTCGCCGCGCTGCTGATCGCGCGCAGCGGCTTGCGCACGGTGGTGGCCGGCAATGTGGGGCCGAGCCTGCTGGCGACGCTGGCCGAAGCCTTGCGAAGCGAAGATGCTCTGCCGCCCGCCGATGCGCCGGTGGACCGCGGCGCTGCTGGCCTGCCCGAGGCCTGGGTGCTCGAACTCTCCAGCTTCCAGCTCGATGGCATCTCCGACTTCGAGCCCGACGCCGCCGTGGTGCTCAACGTCAGCCAGGACCACCTCGACTGGCACGGCTCGATGGCGGCGTATGCAAAGGCCAAGTCGCGCATCTACGGCCAGCGCGCGATCATGGTCGTCAACCGCGACGACGCGGTCGTGCAAGCCATGCTGCCGCCGCCCGAGGCTCCTGCAAAAACCGGCGCCGCGCGCGGCCGGCGCGCGCAGGCGGCGCCGCGCAAGGCCGTGCGCTTTGGCCTGGACGCACCGCGCGCGCCGGGCGATTACGGCCTGGTGGTCGAGCACGGCATGGCCTGGCTCGTGCGCGCACTGGAAGCCGACGAGACCGCCAGGCAGCGCCGCGGCGCCGTGCACCAAGACGCCGAGCTGCACCTGCAGCGGCTCATGCCGGCCGACGCGCTGCGCATTCGCGGGCGCCACAACGCCGCCAATGCCCTGGCTGCGCTCGCGCTGGCGGTGGCCATCGGCCGGCCACTGGCACCCATGCTGCATGCGCTGCGCGAATACCGCGGCGAGCCGCACCGCGTCGAGCTGCTGGCCGTCGTGCGCGGCATCGAGGCCTACGACGACAGCAAAGGCACCAACGTGGGCGCCACCGTGGCCGCACTCGACGGCCTGGGCGCCGAAAAGGCGCCCGGCAAGCTGGCCGTCATCCTTGGCGGCGACGGCAAGGGGCAGGACTTCGCGCCGCTTGTTGCGCCGCTGCTGCGCCATGCGCGCGCGGTGGCGCTGATCGGGCGCGACGCCGGCGCCATCGAGGCGGCGCTGGCGGCCACAGCGGTGCCGCTGTCGCACCACGCCACGCTGCAGGCCGCCACGCGTTGGGCCTTCGAGCAGGCGCGCCCGGGCGACGCGCTGCTGCTGAGCCCGGCCTGCGCGAGCCTGGACATGTTTCGCAACTACGGGCACCGCGCCGAAGTGTTCGCCGCCACCGTGGCCGAGCTGGCGCATGAAGCCGGAGAGCTCGCATGAGCAAGGGCCGCGCCACGGCGCTTTCGGATGCCGCGCTCGGCTCGGCAGAGCCGGGTGTTTCGGCCCTGGCCGCATGGCGTGCCCGCATCCTTGCCTTGTTCGGCGCGCGCGGCGGCGACGCGCTGCCCATTCGCGACTGGGCCGGCGCCTCGTCGGTGCAGCCAGCGCGCATGGGCAGCCTGGATGCGCCGCTGCTGTGGGTCATGCTGGCGCTGCTCGCGCTCGGCACGGTGATGGTCTATTCGGCCTCGGTCGCGCTGCCCGACAGCCCGCGCTTCGCGCGCTACGCCCCCACCCACTTTCTAATGCGCCACGTGCTGGCGATCGGCCTGGCGGTGGTGGTGTCTTACCTGGCGGCACAGGTGCCGATGAA
>JANONH010000625.1:0-3069 GCA_031420735.1 Methylibium sp. | reverse complement strand
GCCGGAACTGGAAGTCAGCGCGCGCACCAAAGACGGTGAAATCATGGGCGTGCGGCACCGCGAACTGCCGATCGAAGGCGTGCAGTTCCATCCCGAGTCCATCCTCACCGAGCACGGGCATGCCATGCTGAAAAACTTTCTCGACGGGGCGCGCTAAATGGATCACCCCCGTTGCGGCTTCGCCGCTCCCCCAAGGGGGCGCCGCTGGCGGCCCGGCAGAGCCGGTCCGCGGCGGCTGCTTGATTTAGTGGTTCGGGTGCCGGGTCGCGCGAAGCGCGGTGGAGCAACGGTAATAAGGATTGCCACTACCCCATGCTCGCTCGGGCGTGTGGCGCCTGCCGGGGCGGCCGCATGATCACCGACGCCGCCGCGCTGCAGCGCACGGTCGAGCACCGCGAGCTCTTCCACGAGGAGATGCTGTACCTCATGCGCCGCATCATGAGCGGCGAGATGTCGCCGGTGATGATCGCAGCACTCGCCGTCGGGCTTCGCGTCAAGAAAGAAACCATCGGCGAAATCACGGCCGCCGCGCAGGTGATGCGCGAGTTCGCGACACCGGTGGAGGTGGCCGATCGCTCGCACCTGGTCGACCTCTGCGGCACCGGCGGCGACGCCGCGCACAGCTTCAACATTTCCACCGCGGCCATGTTCGTGGCGGCGGCGGCGGGGGCGCGCGTGGCCAAGCACGGCGGGCGCAGCGTGTCGTCCACCTGTGGCAGTGCCGATGCGCTCGAAGCGCTGGGTGCCCGCATCGACCTCGCACCGGCGCAGGTGGCGCAGTGCCTGGCCGAGACCGGCATCGGTTTCATGTTCGCGCCCAACCACCACCCGGCCATGAAGCACGCCGCGCCGGTGCGCAAGGAGCTCGGCGTGCGGACCATCTTCAATATCCTCGGGCCGCTCACCAACCCCGCGGGCGCCACCCACCAGCTCATGGGCGTGTTCCACCCCGACCTCGTGGGCATCCAGGTGCGCGTGCTGCAGCGCCTGGGTGCCGAGCACGTGCTGGTGGTGCACGGGCAGGACGGCATGGACGAAATTTCCCTCGCTGGCCCGACGCATATCGGCGAACTGCGCAATGGCGCGGTGCGCGAGTACACGGTCGAGCCGGCCGACTTCGGGCTGGCGGTGTGCGCAGCTTCCGCCCTGCGCGTGGCGGGCAAGGAGGAGTCGGTGGCCTGCATCCGCCGGGCCCTCGCCAACGAAGAGGGGCCCGTGCGCGACATCGTGCTGCTCAATGCGGGCGCCGCCCTGTATGCAGCCAATGTGGCAGCGAGCCTGGCCGAAGGCGTGGGCCTGGCGCGCGAAGCCGTGGCGTCGGGGCGGGCCGGCGCCAAGCTCGCGCAGTTCGTGGCGGCGACCCAAAGGCTCGGGGGCGCTGCATGAGCGACATTCTCGAGCGCATCGTCGCGGTCAAGCGCGACGAGATCGCCGCAGCCAAGGCGCGGCGCTCGCTCGCTTCGTGGCGCAGCGATGCCGAAGCGAGCGAAACCCGCCGCGACCTGCGCGATTTCGTCGGTGCCCTGCGCGCGCGGCTCGGCGCCGGCCATGCCGCCGTGATCGCCGAAGTGAAGAAGGCCAGCCCGAGCAAGGGCGTGCTGCGTGAGCACTTCGTGCCGCGCGACATCGCCGCGAGCTACGCCGAGCACGGCGCCGCGGCGCTCAGCGTGCTCACCGACGAGCGCTTTTTTCAGGGTGCGGCGGCTTATCTGCAGCAAGCGCGCGCCGCCTGCGCCTTGCCGGTGCTGCGCAAGGATTTCATGGTCGACGCCTACCAGGTCTTCGAAGCCCGCGCGCTCGGGGCCGACTGCATCTTGCTCATCGCGGCGTGCCTGGACGACGCGCAGATGGCCGACCTCGAGGCCACCTCGGCGTCCCTGGGCATGGCGGTGCTGGTGGAAGTGCACGACGCGGCCGAGCTCGAGCGCGGCCTGCGACTGCGTACACCGCTGGTCGGTGTGAACAACCGCAACCTGCGCAGCTTCGAGGTCGATCTTCAGACCACCTTGGACCTGCTGCCCCGCCTGCCACCGGAGCGCTTGCTCGTGACCGAAAGCGGCATCCTCGCTCCCGCCGACGTGCGGCGCATGCGCGAGGCCGGCGTGCACGCCTTTCTCGTGGGCGAGGCCTTCATGCGCGCCGACGATCCGGGCCTGGCCTTGGCGGGCTTGTTCGGCGCGGCCTGAGGGCGCCGTGGTGGCGGCTCGCCTCACCGCCCGGCTCGGCGCTGCGTTCGACGCCGTTCCCGGCTCCTGGCGTGCCGTGACCGAGCCATTTCGGTTGGGTGAGACCGGCCGCGCCTTGACCGAGTTCGTCGATGGGCGGGTCGCTCAAGGTGCCGCGGTCTACCCGCCCGAGCCGCTGCGAGCGCTTTCGCTCACGCCGCTGGGCAGTGTGCGGGCGGTGATCCTCGGGCAAGACCCTTACCACGGCCCCGGGCAGGCCGAGGGCTTGGCGTTCTCCGTGCCAGCCGGCGTGAAGCCGCCGCCCAGCCTGCGCAATATATTCAAAGAACTGCAGCGTGACCTGGGCTTTGGCCCGTCTTCAGGCAGCCTGGCCGTCTGGGCCGAGCGTGGCGTACTGCTGCTTAACACGGTCTTGAGCGTCGAAGAGGGCGCCCCCGCATGCCATGCGGGCAAAGGCTGGGAGCAACTGAGCGACTGCCTGATCGACGCCGTGGCCGCCCAGCGCTCTCCGGTGGCGTTCTTGTTATGGGGCGTGCAGGCGCAGGCCAAGCTCGGGCGCATTGAAGCCGCTTCGAGCGGCAGGCACCGGGCTTGGCTTGCCAACCATCCGTCGCCCTTGTCGGCCACTCGGGCGCCGCGGCCCTTTATGGGGTGCGGCCATTTCGGCCAGAGCGCAGCCTTCCTTGCGGCGCGCGGAGAGGCGCTGGATTGGTCGCTCGTCTAAGGTGCTGGCGCCGCGGCGGCCCTTGTTGCTCGGCGTCTCGGTGATATAGTCGCGGGCTCGTTCCGGAGGGGTGCCCGAGTGGCTAAAGGGGGCAGACTGTAAATCTGTTGGCTTACGCCTACGCTGGTTCGAATCCAGCCTCCTCCACCAGGGCGAATT
>JANONH010000624.1:0-3632 GCA_031420735.1 Methylibium sp. | reverse complement strand
ATGTCGTGCATCGTCATCGGTCCTTGGTGTTCGTTTCGCCCGGGTCCAACAAATCAAGCAGGCGCCGGGCCGCCACGGACGCGGCGACGCGCCCGGCCTCGACGTCGGCGCTGGCGCTGGGGAGCATCTCACGCACGCCGGCGTGCGTCCTGAACCGGGCGTGCAGCCCGGCTTCGATGCGCTCCCACATCCAGGCGCGGTTCTGCTGGCGACGGCGGGTTTCGAACCAGCCGTCGGCCCGCTGCTGCGCCTTGAAGCGCTCTACCGCGCTCCAAAAAAGCTCGAGTCCGCCGCCGTCGACGGCGCTCGTCTGCAGCACCTGCGCACGCCAGGCGCCGCCGCGGTGCCCGAACATTTGCAAGGCCGAAGCGATTTGGGCGCAGGCGCGCATGGCGGCCGTGTCGTCGAGGTCGGCCTTGTTGACGACCACCAGATCGGCCACCTCCATGACGCCCTTCTTGATGGCCTGCAGGTCGTCTCCCGCGTTGGGCAACTGCATCAGCACGAAGATGTCGGTCATGCCGGCAACCGCCGTTTCGCTCTGGCCCACGCCGACGGTTTCGACGATCACGATGTCGTAGCCGGCGGCTTCGAACACCAGCATCGCTTCGCGGGTTTTTTCGGCCACGCCGCCGAGCGTGCCGCTGGCGGGGCTCGGGCGGATGTAGGCGCGCTCTGCGACCGAGAGTCGTTCCATGCGCGTCTTGTCGCCGAGGATGGAGCCCCCGGAGATCGCCGACGATGGGTCGACCGCCAGCACCGCCACGCGGTGGCCGCGCTCGATGAGCCGCAGCCCCAGCGCTTCGATGAAGGTCGACTTGCCCACCCCGGGCACGCCCGATATGCCCAGCCTGAAGCTGCGGCCGGTGTGAGGAATGAGGCTGTCGAGCAAGGCATCGGCGCGCAGGCGGTGATCGGCGCGAGCGGATTCGAGCAAGGTGACGGTCTTGGCGATCGCACGGCGCTGCGCCGGGCCCGCCGGTTGCAGCACGCCCTCGATCAGCCGCCGATCCGACTCGCACTGCATCGGCATTCAGCCCGACGCGAGCGATCGGCGAATCTGCTCGAGCACGTCTTTGGCGGAGGCGGGAATGGGCGTTCCGGGGCCGTAGATGCCCTTGACGCCGGCCGCGTAGAGAAACTCGTAATCCTGCGGCGGGATGACGCCCCCCACGAAGACGTTGATGTCTCCCGAGCCTTGCCTGCGCAGCTCTTCGATGATGGCCGGCACCAGGGTCTTGTGGCCGGCAGCCAGCGTGGAGACGCCCACGGCATGCACGTCGTTTTCGATCGCCTGGCGCGCACATTCTTCGGGGGTCTGGAACAGTGGGCCGATGTCGACGTCGAAGCCCAGATCCGCAAAGGCCGTGGCAACGACCTTGGCGCCGCGGTCGTGGCCGTCTTGGCCGAGCTTGGCGATCATCACGCGCGGCCTGCGACCCTCGAGGCGCGCAAAGTCCTCGATCTCGGACTTGAGCTTGTCCCAGCCTTCGGCCGAGTCGTAGGCGGCAGCGTACACACCGGTCACCTTTTGCGTGTCGGCGCGGTGGCGGCCCCAGGCCGATTCCAGCGCGTCGGAGATTTCACCGACGGTAGCGCGCAGGCGCATGGCCTTCACGCTGAGGTCCAGCAAATTGCCTTCGCCGCTCTTGGCGGCGTGAACAAGGGCGTCGAGGGCAGCCCGCACGGCCGCGCTGTCGCGGCCGCCGCGAACGGTCTTCAGGCGCGCGATCTGGCTGTCGCGCACGGCATGGTTGTCGATGTCGCGGAAGTCCAGGCGCGCTTCGTTCTCGAGCTTGTACTTGTTGACGCCGACGATCACGTCTTTGGCCGAGTCGATGCGGGCCTGCTTCTCGGCCGCACTGGCCTCGATCTTGAGCTTGGCCCACCCGGAGGCAACCGCCTTGGTCATGCCGCCCATGGCCTCGACTTCTTCGATGAGCGCCCAGGCTGCGTCGGCCATGTCTTGCGTGAGGCGCTCCATGGCGTAGCTGCCGGCCCAGGGGTCGATCACATCGGCGATGTGCGTTTCTTCCTGGATGATGAGCTGGGTGTTGCGCGCAATGCGGGCGCTGAACTCGGTGGGCAACGCGATCGCCTCGTCGAAGCTGTTGGTGTGCAGCGACTGCGTGCCGCCGAACACCGCCGCCATGGCCTCGATGGTCGTGCGCACGATGTTGTTGTAGGGGTCCTGCTCGGTGAGGCTCCAGCCCGAGGTCTGGCAGTGCGTGCGCAGCATCAGGCTCTTTTGATCCCTGGGCTCGAACTCCCGCATGATCCGGGTCCACAAGAGGCGCGCGGCGCGCATCTTGGCGATCTCGAGGTAGAAGTTCATGCCGATCGCCCAGAAGAACGACAGGCGCGGCGCAAACTCATCCACGCCCAGGCCCTGCGCGAGCGCGGTGCGCACGTACTCCTTGCCATCGGCCAGCGTCAAGGCGAGCTCGAGCGCCTGGTTGGCGCCCGCCTCTTGCATGTGGTAGCCCGAGATGGAGATCGAATTAAAGCGCGGCATGCGACGCGCGGTGTACGCAATGATGTCCCCCACGATGCGCATCGAAGGCGCTGGCGGGTAGATGTAGGTGTTGCGCACCATGAACTCTTTGAGGATGTCGTTCTGGATGGTCCCGGAGAGCCGGTCCTCGGCCACGCCCTGCTCTTCTGCCGCAACGATGTAGCCGGCGAGCACCGGCAGCACGGCGCCGTTCATCGTCATGGAGACGCTCACCTTGTCGAGCGGTATGCCCTCGAACAGGAGCTTCATGTCCTCGACCGAATCGATGGCCACACCGGCCTTGCCGACGTCTCCGGTGACGCGGGGATGGTCGCTGTCGTAGCCGCGGTGCGTGGCGAGGTCGAACGCCACGCTCACGCCTTGGGCGCCGCCAGCCAGCGCCTGGCGATAGAAGGCGTTCGATTCCTCTGCGGTGGAAAACCCGGCGTACTGCCGGATGGTCCAGGGCCGCACGGCATACATCGTCGGCTGGGGGCCGCGCACGAAAGGCGCGAAACCCGGCAAGGTGTCGGTGTGGGCCAGGCCGCGCAGGTCGGCCGCGGTGTAGAGCGGCTTGACGACGATGCCTTCGGGCGTGGTCCAGCAAAGGGTGTCGAGGCTGCCATGAGGAGCCTGCTTAGCCGCAGCGCGCTCCCAATTGGCCAAAACGTCCACGCCAATGTTCGGTAATTCAGACATGAAGGAGTGTGGTGAGGCGGGGTCTCTGGACGGCAAGCTGACGCGACATCATAATTCAAAATCTAATTACGACGCCTTGAATCTTCCGAAGCCGGCCATGTCGACTCCCGCCCCTTTAACCCGCGAACGTGCTGGCGCCCTGGCCGACCATTCCCAGCCCGAGCGCGCGCTCTATGAACAAGTGGCCGACGCCATCCGCGGCGAGATTTTCTCGCACCACCTCGGCGCCGGAAGCTGGATCGACGAAAAGGCGCTTGCAAGCGCCTACGGAATCAGTCGCACGCCGCTGCGCGAGGCGCTCAAGGTACTGGCCGCCGAGGGCCTGGTGACCATGAAGTTGCGGCGCGGGGCCTATGTGACCGAGGTCTCGGCGCGCGACCTCGCAGAGGTCTTCCATTTGCTCGCGTTGCTCGAGGGCGACGCAGCCCGCGCGTTGGCG
>JANONH010000623.1:0-1805 GCA_031420735.1 Methylibium sp. | reverse complement strand
CGACCCGGCCTTCCTGCGCGCCGTGACCACGCCCAAGCGCGGCATCGGCCACCAGACCCTGGCTGCGCTCGGCACGTTTGCCGGCCAGTGGAAGGTGTCGCTGTTCGAGGCCTTGTTCGCCGAATCGCTGGGCACGGCGCTCAGCGCCAAGGCGCTGGCCTCGCTGCACGAGTTCGGCCGCTTCGCCAACGAACTGCAGCAGCGCGCTCGCGACACGCGCGGCGCCGAGGAGGCCAGGCCGCTGCTGCTGGCGTGGCTGAAGGACATCGGCTACGAGCAGCACCTGCACGACGGCGAAGACAGCGAAAAGCTGGCCGCAGCACGCTGGTCGAACGTGCTCGACTTCGTCGACTGGATCGCCCGGCGCTGCGGCGGCGAGATCGAGCAAGACGTCGGCGGCGCCATCGAGACGCCGAAGAAGAGCGTGCTCGAAGTCGCGCAGAGCATTGCCGTCATCCTGAGCCTGGCCGAGCGCGGCAACGACCAGAACGTGCTCACGCTCTCGACCCTGCACGCGGCCAAGGGCCTGGAGTGGCCGCACGTCATGCTCGCCGGCGTGAACGAGGGGCTGCTGCCGTTCCGCATGGACGACGAAGCGCTCGGCGCCGAAGCGCTGGTGCAGCGACTCGAAGAAGAGCGCCGCCTCATGTACGTGGGCATCACGCGCGCCCGCACCACCCTGGCCGTGAGCTGGCTCAAGCGCAGAAAGCGCGGGCGCGAGACGGTGGCCGGGGTGCCCAGCCGCTTTATCGCCGAGATGAAACTCGACGAGCACCGCGAGAAAATCAATCCGCTCGAGCGGCTGAAGGCGCAGCGCGCCGAACTGGCGGCGCGTGCTGCTGCTGCGGCGGCGCCACCTTTTGCAGTCGGCGCTTCGGGGCGCACCGGGGGCGGCTAGGCCCGCCGGGACACACTGCGCTATGCGCTCCCGGTCGATGCGTCTTCGGGCGGTCGGCGGCTTCGGGCAAGTCGCCACACCATGTAGGACAAGGCAGCGACCCCGGCGAGCAGCACCGACCACAGCAGCCACGGGCGCCATGAAGCGAGCCGCTCCTGGGTGGCGGCATGGCGGCCCGCAGCCGCGGTCTGGCCCCATGGGCCCAGTCGGGCATGACCGAAGCGCGCACGCTCGTCGTCGAGCGACGGCACCAGTGTGGCCAGCGGCAAGGCACCCGGACTGTGCGGCTCGGTCGTGGCTGCGCCGGCCCACAGCACATACGGCGCCTGACCTTGGCGCGGGAAAACCAGGCTGGCGAGCTGAACGTGGACGACGAGTCGCGTCGTCGCCGGCAGCGCGGGCGAGCGGGCATCGGCAATGACGCGTACGAAGCGGAAGTTGGAGCCCACGCGCAGCGCCGGCGAAACGCTCACCCCGTCTTGTCGCTCCAGTCGGTAGAACACGGCGGAAGGCAATTCGCGCCAAGGCGCATCCAAGCGCTGGCGGGCCTGGAGCCGCACGGGCGCCACGCGATTGCCGGCTCCCAGGCGCAGGTCGAGCTGGCTCACGGGAACTGCCGCCCCCAGGTCGAAGTGCAAGGTGCGCCGTGCGTCGTCGGCGCTCGGCGAGAAGGGTGACTGCGGCTCGGGGCTCGAGGCGAGCTCCAACTCGGACGGAGGATCGAGCGCTTCGCTTTGCGGCACGGCGGCCACGGCCTCGGCACGCACCAGGGCAGGGGCATCGGCTGGCGCGGTCCACACCAGCCTCACGAAGCGACCGTGCGCGGCGGGAAGCACCGCCAGCGGCTGCGTCAGGTTGCCCGAGGCCGAATGCAGCGCGAGCAAGTGGCCGCTGCCTGCACCGCGCC
>JANONH010000622.1:0-2310 GCA_031420735.1 Methylibium sp. | reverse complement strand
CCCGGGTCCGGCGGCACGGGCGAATTCTTGACCAGCCACCACGACGCCGCGGCCAGTGCGGCCATCATCAACACCGGCAGGGCGTCGACGAGCAGCGCCCAGGCACGCGCACTCCACGGCCCCCGGAGAGGGGCTGGCGCGACGCCGCTCAGGGGCGTGAGCGGCGCGAGTTCGCTGAACGGCGCCTCCTGGGTGGTGCGGAGTTCGTCCACCGTCAAGCTCTCTGTGCGCGGCGGCGCAGCGACCGCGACTCAGGTCGATCGGCCGTGCGCCCGCCGCCTGCCTTCATGCGCGCTCCGTGGCGGCACCACCGTCGAGCGTGGTCGAGTGCGCGTCCAAAAGCTCGGCATATCGGCCCGCCGCGATGAGGAGCAGATCGCAAAACTCGCGCGCGGCGCCGTGTCCGCCCACTGCGGCGGTGACGTGATCGACGATGCTGCGTACTTCGATGTGCGCATTGGCTGGTGCGGCCGCGAAGCCAACGCGCGCCAACAGCGCCAGGTCGGGCCAGTCGTCGCCGATCGCCGCGACCTGCGACCACTGCAGTTGTCGCTGTGACATGAGCGCAACGCAAGCCGCCAGCTTGTCCTCGGCTGCGAAAACGGCATGCTCGATCCCCAGGTCGGCCACCCGGCGACGCACGGCGGGCGAATCGCGGCCCGTGATGACCCAGGGTTCGATGCCGGCTCGCGCAAGCAGCTTGAGACCATGACCGTCGAGCGTGCTGAAGGCCTTGAAGGCTTCGCCTTGCCCGTCGATGTAGATGCGCCCGTCGGTGAGCACGCCATCGACATCGAAAACCGCCGCCCGCATGTTCTGCGCACGCAACAACAGGGCCGCAGCGAAGGTCAAGCTGGCTTGCACGGTGCGCATGGGTCAAATGACTTTGGCGCGCAACAAGTCGTTGGTGTTGAGGGCGCCCACGAGCTTGCCGGCCGCATCGACCACCAGTACGCTGGTGATGCGGCAGCTTTCCATGAGGTCGGCGGCGTCGACCGCCAAGGCGGCTTCGCCGACCGTGCGGGGCGAGGCATGCATGACATCCAAAGCGGTGAGGGCGCGTAGATCGGTGCCCTTTTCCACCAGGCGGCGCAAATCGCCATCGGTGAAGACGCCCAGCACGACACCGTTGTCGCCCACCACCGCCGTGGCGCCGAGCCCCTTGGCGCTCATCTCGCGCATCAGGTCGGTAAACGAGGTGGCGGCTGAAACGCTCGGTACCGCATCGCCGCTGCGCATGACGTCGCGCACGTGCGTGAGCAGTTTTCGGCCCAAGGCACCGCCGGGGTGCGAGCGCGCGAAATCGGCCGCGGCGAAGCCGCGCGCGTCGAGGAGCGCCACCGCCAGCGCGTCTCCCAGCGCCAACTGCGCGGTCGTGCTGGCAGTGGGGGCGAGGTTGAGCGGGCAGGCTTCCTGCGCCACCGAGTTGTCGAGCACCACATCGGCATGCCCGGCCAGCGTCGACTGCGGCCGACCGGTCATGGCCACCAAAGCCACGCCGAGCCGTTTAAGTGCCGGCAAGATGAGCGTGAGTTCGTCAACCTCGCCAGAATTCGAGATGGCCAGCACGACATCGCCCGGCGTCACCATGCCGAGATCGCCGTGGCCCGCTTCGGCAGGGTGCACGAACATCGCGGGTGTGCCGGTCGAGGCCAGGGTGGCGGCGATCTTGCGCCCGACGTGACCGCTCTTGCCCATGCCCATGACCACGACGCGGCCACGGCACTCGAGCATCTTGCACACCGCCGCACCGAAAGCCGCGGCCATCGGGCCGGCCACGCGGTGGCGAAGTTCGACCAGCGCGTCGGCCTCGATGGCGAGCGCCTGCGCTCCCATGTCGACGCTGCGTTGCGCCGAATACGTCAAGGACCGACTCTCGAAGAAACGAAGCGCCGTCGGCGGTTTTGAAGTTCGCATTCCACGCTTGGCGCACAGCGGCAGGCCCTCGGGTGGCCAAAGGGTGCGCCGCGAAACCGCGCGTCGAAGGGCTTCGGTAGCATCAAGCGATTCTAGGAGTCTGTCGGGCTTGGGGCGTCGAAGCGAAATTTGGCCCCAGCGAGGATAGTTTTTGCCGGGTTCGCAGGCCCATAGCCGTGGCTATGGGACAAGAAGCCGGTGAAAAATGGACCGCTGCGGCCAAATTGCAGCCGACGATCCCCAAGCCCGACAGGCTCCTAAGCGCGGCCTTCGTCGCGGCATGGCTCACTGCAAACACGCTTCCAATGGTCTCCACGCTCGAACTGGCCCTGCTCTACCTGGTCGCCGCCGTGCTCGGCGTGGCGGTGTGCCGCTCGATGCGCTTGCCGCCGA
>JANONH010000621.1:0-3184 GCA_031420735.1 Methylibium sp. | reverse complement strand
CTTGTGCACGGCAATCACCAGCGGCGTGCGGGCGTAGGTAATGGCCTGCAGGGGCGCGAGAGCGCGCTCTTTGTCGTTGGGTGCGCGGTTGGAGACAGCGACGTCAATCTTGCCGTCGATCAGCGCCCGAATGCCGCCCGCACTGCCCAGCGCGGGCAACACCTCGCCGGCAACCCCAGGGTGGATGCGCAAGAAGGCTTGAAGCAGCAACTGCATGCCGCCGGTGGCGCTGCCGGTGCCGGTGACGCGCAAGCTCTCTTGGGCGACGGCGGCCGTGGGGCAAAGCCCTGTCAGCGCGGCCAGCGCCAGGCCCAAAACCAGGGCACGCCGGGTCGGTAGGTGTTGGAATGAACGCATGGCTTTGGACTCAGTACTTGTTGAACGCTGAGCGCGCCCCACAGGATGGAATGCCTGGCGGTACAGCGCCGGGTGGAACCCCTTTCATCGGCCCGGCCGGGGTATTGCTTGAGTGCCGACATCGAGCAAATTGCAGACAAGTAGCCGCCACAGGCCCAAGTGCGGGGCGTCCTCAGAAGCGTCAACCGCCGCTGAGCGCCAAAACTACCGCCACGAAGTCGCTGGGCTGCATGGGTTGCTGCAGGTCGCGCACGCCGATGCCGGTGACGAAGATGCGCATGTTCGCGCGCAGCTGGCTCTGTTCGTTCACCACCCGAAAGCGCAGCCTGGGGTAATGGTGGTCGAGGATGGTGAACAGGGCGTCCAGCGTGCCGCCCTCGGCTTACACCTGCGGCGCGCGCGTGTACGACAGCAGCGCGCTGGGGATCCGTACCTTCATTCGCCGGCTCTCGGGTCAAGCCAGTTCGACCACTTCCACGGCGTAAATCTCAGGGCAGGTGGCGGGCGATGTTCGACCAGCGCGCGCCCACGTCACAACCCAACCACAGCTCGCCACTGGTGGTGCCCAGGTACAGCGCCGGGCTGCTTCGGGTGTCTGCGGTCATCGCCTGGCGCTTGACGGTCCAAAAGGCTTGGCTCTCGGGTGACGCTGCTCGCGGCCACGGTACTGCACGAGCGCGTCTCGGGCGGGCGCTGGGCGCAGGTGGCCGGCGGCTTCGTCGGCGCGCTCATCGTCTTCCCCCCGGGGGCGGGTCTCTTCGGCTGGCCCGTGCTGCTGCCGCTGGCGGGCATCGTGGCCTATGCCGTATTCCAGCTGCTGACGCGCACGCTGTCTGGCCAGTCGAAGGGCGCTTGTCGACCCATCAGTGACATCCGTAGTTTCGAGTTCGTCGCCAGAAAGCCGCCGTTCGCTCAGCCGCTCACCCCCAGGCGCAGCCACCCGAAGAATGCCCCGCAGCCCGAAGTCAACCTATTCGGGCAGCCCAGCCTTCGCCAACCCAGCGTAGTAGCGCTCGCGCTGGCCGCGGCAGAGGTCGTTGGCGCACAGCCGCTCGTCGCGGAACGACGAAATCGTGTAGGAGGGCAGCCGCCCTCTGAACTCGGCCAGCGCGGCGCGTGCGGTTTCCGTCTCGCCCTGGTTCGCTGCAGCCGCGGCGACCCAAGAATGAGCCACCGCGTGCTGCGGCCGCTCGAGCACCGAGCGCCGCGCCCATTCGAGCGCCTCGCGGTCGCGGCCCAGGTACAGATGTGCCGCCGCGGTGACTACGAAGATGCCGTTGAGATTCGGATCGCGCGGGCTGAGACGCCGCGCCTGCTCAAGGGCGGCGATCGCTTCATCCTGCCGGCCGAGCGTGCAACGGGCATAGCCGAGCCAGAACCAGGCACTTGCATCATTGCGATTGAGCCCGATCTGACGCTCGAGCAACTCCACCGCCTGCTCGGAGCGGCCGGCCAGCGCGAGTGTGGTACCGCGAACGCCGACAACACGTGCATCGGCATGATCCAGTTGGAAGGCCTGCTCTGAGAGTCTGTCGGCGTGTTGCAGCCACTGCTCGCGCGTTGCGCCGCGCAGGCTCAGCCAGCGCTGCGACACGTCGTAGTTGTAGGTCTGTGCCAGCAGCGCGAAGGCGAGCGCCGACCCCGGGTCGCGCGCGCTCACCCGCTCGAGCAGTCGGCGCGCCTGCTGCAGGGAGTCCGGCGTCATCCGGCTGAACTGCAGCAGCCACCGCGCCTGCAGCAACAGGTCCTGCAAGTCGGCACCCGGCCGTGCTCGCGCACTCGCGGTTTCCACTTCCTGCAGCGTCAGGTCCAGCGACCTTGCCACCGTTCCGGTGACTCGGCGGTACAGCGCAGGAAGGTCGGGCAGCTCGCCATCGATGCGGTCTGCCCACAAGGCACGCCCGCTCTCGCTGTCGACGAGCTGCAGGGTCAGCCGCACCGCGTCGCCCAAACGCACCAGGCCGCCGTCGAGCACGTAGCGCACGCCGAGCTCGCGGCCCACCTGACGCGCGTCGACGCTGCGGCCGCGGTAGCTGTCCGCGGTGGCGCGGGCAATCACGAAGGTCTCAGGAATGCGCGACAGGTCGACCGTGATCTCGTCGGTGAGCGCGGCGGCCAGCCGGTCCTGTGCCGGGTCGCCGCCCTCACTCGCCAGCGGCAGCACCACGATCGACAGCGCCGGTCGGACTGCTGCGACACGGGCACGTTGCTGAGCCGGCCAGAGCACCCAGATCAAGCTGACGCTCAGGGCAGCCACGACCGCTCCTATCACCAGCCCATTCGCCATAAACACCCGCACGGGTGGCCGACCCGGATCCGTTTTTGTTGCCGGGGCAACTGGCGCTCGGTCCGTATGGGCCACGGCCAGTTCGGCGGGCTCGGGTTGGGCGGAACCCAGCCCGTCAGTGGTTGCCGCCACGGCCAACGTGTAGCCGCGTCGCGGCACGGTCTTGATGATCTTTTGGTCGACGTCACCCAGCGCGCGCCGGATGTCGCTGATGCAGCGAGCGATGGAATCATCTGTGACCACCAATCCCGGCCAGACCGCGGCAATCAGCTCGTCCTTGGTCACGACGCGGCCCGCGTGGCGCACCAGAAATCCGAGCG
This sequence comes from Methylibium sp., assembly GCA_031420735.1. Lineage (GTDB taxonomy): Bacteria > Pseudomonadota > Gammaproteobacteria > Burkholderiales > Burkholderiaceae_C > Methylibium. The sequence continues at coordinate 220 of JANONH010000621.1, read as the reverse complement.
CGTCGAAGGCCAACGGTCGCAGTTCAACGTCTGCCCCCGAACGCCGCAGCGTGCGCCGCTGACCGTCGAACTCGAAGGCGTCGAATCGGAACGTCGCGGCGGTGAATTCTTCGGTCCGGCCCATCGTGAGATTTTCCTTCCGCGCCGCAGTTTGCGCCCGAGTTCACGCCCAAGTACAGCATTACTCAGACTCATTCAGCTCGGGCGCGGTGAATTTCAG
>JANONH010000620.1:0-2383 GCA_031420735.1 Methylibium sp. | reverse complement strand
TTGTCGGGATGGGTGATGCGGTAGCCGCGCTTGAAAGCTTCGATCTCGGGAGCGAAAACACGCTTGAACTCGTCGTTGACCTGGCCCGAATGCTCGAGCGCGTCAGAGTCGATGAGCAGCGTTGGCGGCTTCTTCCGTGTTGCGCCGGTGACAGGGTCAAAGTTGGAGAAAAGGCGCAACACGCCGGACACCGCCACGCGGCCACCGGACTCATCAGCGGTTTCGTAACCCGCAATGAGCTTGTAAACCTCCTTCGACACTGTGGTGTTGCTGCACACGACGATAAAGACAGGTGGCGCCGACAGCAGGTCTCGCCCGAGTTCGCCACGCTCGCGAAGGCCGCGCTCGTAATCCTCGTAATGGCGGTAGAACTGTTCGAGCGCATTGCGCAGCAGCGGCGGTAGCTCGGGCGGCGGCTCGACTTCGGCTGACTCCGTAGACCGCTTCTTGCCGCGAGCCGACTCACCAGCCTCGCGCCGCTGCGTGCGCTGTCCCTTGCGCGGCAGCAGATCCTTGCAATGCTCGTACAGGTTGCGCAAGACCGGCTCTTCGATCGATTGCGCGCTGTCGTCTACCGGCAGAAATGGAATCTTCACGAGGCCGGCTTCGATGGCTTCGATCAAGCCGAAATCAGTGACGACCCAGGGGAAGTAGCTGTACGCCGGCCAGCCCGAACCCGACAGGTAGTACGGCGTAGCCGACAAGTCATAGACCGAGCGCACGAGCCAGCGCTTGGAGGCAGCGCGCAGGCCCGAGAACCACAGTGCGGCGCGCTCGTTCTCGGTGGCGCTGGCCTCTTCCTCCGTGTCACGGCCCTTGGCACGCGGCAGGTAGCAGTGATGGGCCTCGTCGTTGAGTACCAGCAAGCGGCGGCCGGGTTTGAACGCGCCGAGCACGCGCTTGAGCATCAACGCGTCGTCTTCGCGCGCCTCGACCTTGCGGCCATCGGCGCCCAGCTTGCCGTCGAGCGGGCTTTTCTTGTTGCCGCCGATCAGGCGTGGCTCGAAGGCGTGGTAGTTGGTGATGACGATGCGCGCGTTCAGTCCGTTGAGCAATGCAGCGTAGGCCGGCGGCACCAGCTTGCGTTGGCGGTAATAGTCCTGCGCCTCGACATCCGACGCCGCCTGCGTATCGACGCGCAGCACGGACAAGCGGTCGCGGATCGTGACGCCGGGTGCGACGATCAGGAAGTGGTCGGCGTAGCGCGGATCGTTGCGGTATTGGCTGCGATTGAGATAGTGATAAAGCAGCAGGCAGGCCATGACCACAGTCTTGCCGGTGCCGGTTGCCATCTTGAAAGCGATGCGCGGCAGCGCCACATCGCCCTCACCAACGGTCTGTTGCGCCATGCGGAGCTGAGCGAGAGCATGGCTACCGGGGTTGGACTTGTCGGCAACTTCGTTCAGCCAGATGGCCGTTTCGACGGCCTCGCGCTGCGCGAAGAAAAGGCGGTGCCACGACGCGCGTTCGGGGTTGTTGAACCAGAAGCGCAGCAGGTCGAGCGAGACACGGCTGGTGACGTTGGGGTAGCCGGCTTCGCGCCAGGTACCGACCAGGTCGCGCACCAGGTTGACGAGCTGGTCTCGGTATTGCGCTGCGAAGTCGTTGACATCGAACAGCCCAGTTTGTGGCTGCTTGCCCAGCGGCACCTGCGGTGTGTCAGGCGCAAAAATGCGTCGGCCTCGCCGACGGTCGCCGTAGTCGAGGTGCCCGTCTTGGGTTGTCGCGAAATGAAGCGTCGGCTCGTCGTATGGCCCATTGAGAATCGGACCTTCTTGCTTATCTGATCCAGGTGACGCAGCGCGAGCCATTCAGCCGCCGCTTGATGGGTTACCCCAGAAGGCAATCAGTGTACGGCCCACAACGCAGCTTCGCCTGCTCTGTAAACCACCGAACATTTCGACTGTTCCCACTTGCACGTCCCATTCGATCAGACCACCGTCTGCGCCAGCGCGCCGCTCTTGTAGCGCCGAGCCACCTCACCGAGCGACTGCGGCTTGATCTTGGGCGCCTGGCCTTCGCAGCCGAACTCCAGGTAGCGCTGCTTGCAGATGCGGTTGGCCGCCTCGCGCGCCGGCTTGAGCCACTCGCGGGCGTCGAACTTCTCCGGGTTTTCGGCCAGGAACTTGCGCACCGCGCCGGTCATCGCCAGCCGGATGTCGGTGTCGATGTTGATCTTGCGCACGCCGTGCTTGATGGCTTCCTGGATCTCCTCGACGGGCACGCCGTAGGTCTCCTTCATGTTGCCGCCGTATTGCCGAATCTGCGCCAGCAGGTCCTGCGGCACCGACGACGAACCGTGCATCACCAGGTGCGTGTTCGGGATGCGCTTGTGGATCTGCTTGATGCGGTCGATGGCCAGGATGTCGCCGGTGGGCTTGCG
>JANONH010000619.1:0-1593 GCA_031420735.1 Methylibium sp. | reverse complement strand
CCGCAAAGCCGGCCTGCTCGACGTGGGCCTTGTGCAGCCGCACGACCGCGCCCATGCGGCCCAGCACCTCGGCGCCGAGCTTGAGGCTGTCCTTGATCTGGGCGCTGGTCGACATGTCGAGCATGGCCCGCGTGACGGCGGCGTCCTTGCTCTTGCTGTTGACGCCGCCCACCAGGTCGGCGGCGTTTTCCTTGTCGGCCATCCAGCGCGCTTCCACGCTGCTGGCACCCGATTCGCTGAGCACGAAAACCGAGGCGCCGCGCGCATGTGGCTTCACGAAGGCGTCGGCGTGAATGGAAATAAAGAGGTCGGCCTGCACGCGCCTTGCCTTCCGCACGCGTTCGTGCAGCGGCACGAAGTAGTCGCCGTCGCGCGTGAGCATGGCGCGCATATTGGGCAGGGCGTTGATGCGCTCGCGCAGTTGCAAGGCCACCTTCAACACCACGTCCTTCTCGCGCAGACCGCCGGGGCCGACGGCGCCGGGGTCTTCGCCGCCGTGACCGGGGTCGAGCGCCACGATCACCAGCCGCTCGGTGCGGCGCAGCGGGCCGCTCGGCGCGGGCAGCGACTCAGCCGCGGGCGGCGCGGGCAGCCGCCCCGGAATGCCGCCCTGGCCGATGCCGCCGATGAATTCGCCGAGCGCGTCGTTCACCGCCGAGGCGGCACGCTCGGCCGGTGCGGCTTTCGGGCTGTGGTCGGCGGCGGCTTTTTCTTGCAGGAGCGCGAGCAGCGGGTCGGGTTCGGTGGCGGGGTGGAGGTCGAACACCAGGCGGTGGCGATAAGCGGCCACCGGCGCCAGGGTGAAGACCTGCGGCGCGCTGGGCTGCTTGAGGTCGATGACCAGGCGCACGACGCGCGGCTGGTTTTGGCCCACGCGCACGCCGGCAATGAACGGGTCACCGGGCTTGACCTTGGCGATGAGCTCGCGCAGCTCGGGGCTCAGCTCGAGGCCTTCGACGTCGATCACCACGCGCTCGGGATGGCCCGCAACGAAGTGCCGCGCCGCGAGCGCCGTGTCGGACTCGATCGTGACACGCGTGTAGTCCTCGGCCGGCCAGACGCGCACCGCCACGATGATGGCGCCGAAGGCAAGTTCGCGCCGCCCGAGCAGCAGCACCACGGCGCCCGCGCCCAGCAGCTTGCGCCTACGCGCAGCGCGCGGTGGCAGCGACGCTGCGCTCAACGAAACACCCTCGCGCTGCGCGCGTTCCCGTCGAGCGGGAGCGAGCATTGCTTTGGGCGGCCGTGCGCAGCGCTCATGCCAACAGCTCCACGCCGCGCGCCGTGTAGGCGTGGGTGGTCACGCGGCGGGCCTCGCCCGCGAGCGGCTCGAGGGCGATGCGCAGGTCGGGCACGGGCAGGGTCTCGCCGGCGTTCTCGGCCCACTCCACCAGTTTGAGTCCGGGGCCGGCAAAAATGTCGCGAAATCCCGCGTCTTCCCATTCGCGTTCACGGGTGAAGCGGTAGAAGTCGAAGTGCCAGGCCGGACCCGAGGCCAGCTCGTAGGGCTCGACCACGGCATAGCTCGGGCTCTTGATGCGACCGGCCACGCCCAGGGCACGCAGCAGGTGGCGCGTGAAGGTGGTCTTGCCG
>JANONH010000618.1:0-1587 GCA_031420735.1 Methylibium sp. | reverse complement strand
GTCGGCACGGCGCAGGGCGACTTGGCGGCACAAGTGGCGCTGGCGCACCCGCACCTGCAGGGCAGCGGCTTCGACCTGCCGGTGGTGGCGCCGGTGTTCGATGACTACGTGGCCCGTCTTGGCATCGCCGATCGCCTGAAGTTCGCTGGCGGAAATTTCTTTGCCGAGCCCTTGCCGAAGGCCGACGTGGTGCTCATGGGTCACATCCTGCACGACTGGGATTTGCCGACCAAGAAGATGCTGATCGCCAAGGCCTATGACGCCCTGCCCGAGGGCGGTGCGTTCGTGGTCTATGAAGCCATCATCGACGACGACCGCTCCAAAAACGCCTTTGGCCTTTTGATGAGTCTCAACATGCTGATCGAGACGCCCGGGGGCTTTGATTACACCGCAGCCGACTGCCAGGGCTGGATGAAGGAGGCGGGTTTTCGCAGCACGCACGCCGAGCCGCTGGTCGGGCCCGACTCCATGGTCGTGGCGATCAAGTAATGCTGCGCCGCGCCGAGGCGCGGCGCTAATATCGGCCACGACACACTGCGGCAGGAGGCGAGCGCCGATGGGCATCTACGACGAGCATCTCGACAAGAACGCCGCCAACTTCACCGCGCTCACGCCGGTGAGTTTTGTCGAGCGCAGCGCCGAAGTCTTTGGCGACCTGCCGGCGGTGGTGCACGGCGCGCGGCGCTACACCTGGGCCGAAACGCGCGAGCGCTCGGCCCGCCTGGCCGCGGCCTTGCGCGCGCTGGGTGTGGGGCGCAACACGACGGTGAGCGCAATGCTGTCCAACACGCCCGAGATGCTGGAGGCGCACTACGCGGTGCCGGCGCTCAATGCCGTGCTCAACACGCTCAACACTCGGCTGGATGCGCCGCTCCTGGCCTGGCAGATGAAGCACTGCGAGGCCGAGGTGCTGCTCACCGACCGCGAGTTCGCGCCGACCATGCGCGAAGCCCTGCGGCTGCTGCGCGAAGAGCACGGGCGCACGCCCATCGTGGTGGACGTCTGCGACGCCGAGTACACCGGGGCGGGCGAGCGCCTGGGCGCGCACGAATACGAGGCGCTGCTGGCCGCGCACGCGCCGCTCGCGCAGCTGGGTGGGCCGCAAGACGAATGGGATGCCATCGCGGTGAGCTACACCTCGGGCACCACCGGCGACCCCAAGGGCGTGGTCACGCACCACCGCGGCGCCTACCTCAACGCGGTGTCCAACGCGGCCACCTGGACCATGCCGCATTTCCCGAAGTACCTCTGGACCCTGCCGATGTTCCACTGCAACGGCTGGTGCTTCCCCTGGACGGTGGCCATGCTCGGCGGCACCCATGTGTGCCTGCGCAAGGTGGACGCCACGGCCGTCCTCGAGGCGATGCGTGTGCATGCGGTCGACCACTACTGCGCCGCACCCATCGTGCACAACCTGCTCATCGCCGCACCCGACGCCGAGCGCGCGGGCCTGGGCCGCGTGCCGGGCCAGCACGGCGGGCGCGCGGTGCGCGGCTTGGTGGCGGGCGCCGCGCCGCCGGCCGCCATGATCGAAGGCATGGCCAGGATCGGCTTCGACATCACCCACGTCTACGGCCTCACCGAGGT
>JANONH010000617.1:0-3478 GCA_031420735.1 Methylibium sp. | reverse complement strand
TTCGCACACTCAGTGCCCGACCATGACGAACTTCGCCCCCGCTCCCGCCGCCGTCCCCGAGTTCGACTATGAATCGGCGCTCGAGGCCTGCGCGCGTGGCGAGCGTTTTGCATTGCGCGCGCTCTACGAGCGCGAAGCGCGTTGGTTGCTCGGCGTGGCGCAGCGCATCGTGCGCGACCACGACACGGCGCACGACGTGCTTCAAGAAGCGTTTCTACAAATTTGGCAACGCGCTGCCAGCTACCAGCGGGCACTCGGCTCCGCTCGCGGCTGGATTTACACGGTGGTACGCCACCGCGCTCTGGACGAAGTGCGCAAGCTGCGGCGCGAGATGCCCGTCGGCGACGATCTCGAGGCCCTGGCCGACCGCCATGCGCTGCACGAAGCCGGCCAAGTCGCCGCGTCCGATGGTGCTGCGCTCGACCGCTGCCTGCAAACGCTCGAGGAGCGCAAGCGCGAGTGCATCGTCTACGCCTTTGTCGAAGGCTATACGCACGAACAAATCGCCGAGCGGCTCACGACTCCGGTGGGCACCGTCAAGTCCTGGATCCGCCGCGGCCTGATCGCGCTCAAGGAGTGTCTGTCGTGAATCTGGTCGAAGCCGAAGACCGCAGCGTCGCCGCTGGCGAATACGTGCTCGGCACCCAGGACGCCGGGGCGCGTGCCGAGTTCGAGCGGGCGTTCGCCGCCGACGCCGCCCTGCAAGCCGAGGTCTACCTGTGGCAAGACCGTTTGCTCGGCCTGGCCGCACGCGTCGCGCCGGCCGAGCCGCAGCAGCAGACCTGGTCGCGCATCGAGGCTCGGCTCGCCGAGCAGGGCCGCGCGTCCGCTGCGGCGAGCGCATCGGGCAGCGGCACCCCGGGTGGCCGCGCGCCGCAAGTCGATGCCGCGCTCGCCGCCCCCGCGGCCGCCAACGACCCGCTCTGGCGCCGTTTGCGCCGCTGGCAGATCACCGGTAGCTTGGCGTTGGCCGCCTCGGTGCTGATGGCAAGCCTGCTGGTGTTGCGTGCGCCGGCATCGATCGAAACCACGCGCTACCTGGCGGTGCTCCAGAGCCCCGACCTCGGCACCGCCGGCTGGGTCGTCGAGGCCAGTGCAAGCGGTGGCGTGCGGCTCGTGCCGATCAGTGCCGGCGCCCCGCTGCCCAGCGGCAAGTCGCTGCAGTTCTGGACCAAGCCGCAGGGGGCCGCCGGCCCCACGTCGCTCGGCCTGGTGCAAGCCGGACAGGTCACCCGATTGCCGGCGGCGCGGCTGCCGGCACTTGGCGAGCAGCAGTTGTTCGAGCTCACGCTCGAACCCGAAGGCGGCTCGCCCTTCGATCGTCCGAGCGGCCCCATCCTCTTTGTCGGCAAGACCGTGCGTCTGTAGTCCGGTGCCTGCCCTGCTGAACCGACCGCTTGCCGAATTGCCCATTGGCTGCGAGGTGCTGGTGGTGGGTGCCGGTCCGGCCGGCAGCGCGGCCGCTCTGAGCCTGGCGCGTGCCGGCGTCGATGTGGTGCTGGTCGATCAGCACGCCTTTCCGCGCGACAAGGTCTGCGGCGACGGCCTCATCCCCGACGCGCACCGTGCGCTGCAAGGCCTGGGTGTGCTGGACGAGGTCATGGCGCTGGCCCAGCCGGTGAGCCACCTGCGCTGCGTGGCGCCACGCGGCGGCTATGTCGACGTGCCGGGCACCCTGGCGGTGCTGCCGCGCCGCGCCCTCGACCTGGTGCTCGCGCAGGCCGCCGCCGCGGCCGGCGCCCGCATGTTTGCGCCGCTGCGCTTCATGGAGCCGCTGCGCGACGCGGCCGGCTGCGTGGTCGGCGCCAGGCTGCAAGGCGGCGACGAAAAGCGCGACATCGCTGCGCGCTGGGTGGTGCTCGCCAGCGGTGCGGTGCCGCAGGCGCTCATCGCCACGGGCGCCTGCAGTCGACGCAGCCCGAGCGCCATTGCCCTGCGCGGCTACGTGAAGAACGACGCCATGGTCGGGCGCATCACCGCGCTCGAGGTGCTCTGGCATCGCCGCCTCGGCGGCGGCTACGGCTGGATCTTCCCGTGTCGCGACGGCCTCTTCAATATCGGTGTCGGCCGTGCGCAGGGCCCGCCCGACTCGCACGACGCCAACCTGCGCCAGGTCTTCGCCGCCTTCACCGACCTCTACGCACCGGCGCGCGAGCTCTTGGCCGGCGGCCGCATGATCGGTGAGCTCAAGGGCGCGCCGTTGCGCTGCTCGCTGGCCGGCGCGGCGTATTCGCAAGCTGGCCTGCTGGTCGCCGGTGAAGCCGCTGGCACCACCTACGCCCTCACCGGCGAAGGCATCGGCAAGGCGCTCGAGACCGGCATCCTCGCGGCCGAGGCGCTGCAGGCGGGCCTGCAGCGGGGCCTGGACGACGCGGCAGTGCGGCGCTGCTACGAAGGCGCGCTCGATGCGCTGCGCCCACGCTTTGCCGTCTACGACAAGGCCAATGTCGTCAACGAGCACCCCTGGCTCGTCGACCTGCTGGTGTGGAGCGCCCGGCGCCACCCGCGCCGCCTGCAGCGCATGAGCGGGGTGCTCGAGGAAACCCATCTGCCCGGCAACCTCATGACGGCACGCAGTCTCACGCGCCTGGTGTTCGGTCGCTGAGCGCCGCCTTGCCAAGCGCGGGCGGCTTGTCATACTGCGCCCGCGCCGCTCGCTTGCCCACCGCCTCGACCGCATGTGCCAACTCCTTGGAATGAACGGCAACACGCCGACCGACATCGTGTTCAGTTTCACGGGCTTCGCCACGCGCGCCGCCGAACACAAAGACGGCTTCGGCATCGCCTTCTTCGAAGGCCCCGGCGTGCGTTGCTTCGTCGACCACCAGAGTGCGCACGACTCGCCGGTGGCGCAGATGGTCAAGCACTACCCGATCAGAAGCCGCCACGTCATCGCCCACATCCGCAAGGCCACCCAAGGCCGCGTGGCGCTCGAGAACACCCACCCTTTCGTGCGCGAGCTGTGGGGGCGCTACTGGGTGTTCGCGCACAACGGCGACCTGGCCAACTACCAGCCCAAGCTGCACGCCGCCTTCCACCCGGTGGGCGACACCGACAGCGAGCGCGCGTTCTGCTGGATCCTGCAGGAGCTGGCCAAGAACCACGCCGCCTTGCCCAGCATTGCCGACCTCACCGAAACCCTGCGCGAGCTGGTCGCGCCCATCGCCCGCCACGGCACATTTAACTTCCTGCTCAGCCACGGCGACGCGCTTTGGGCTCACGCCTCCACGCGGCTGCACTGGCTGGTGCGCCAGCATCCGTTCGCGCGGGCCCGGCTGCAGGACGACGACCTCACGGTCGACTTCGCCGAGCACACCACGCCGAGCGACCGCGTGGCCGTGGTCGTGACCGAGCCGCTCACCACCGACGAAGACTGGCAGGCCTTCCTGCCGGGCGAACTGAAGGTGTTCGAGGCGGGCCGGGCGCTGGCCTTTTGACGATTGAAGCCAGGCCCGGCTTCGACCGCTTGCCATCGCTG
>JANONH010000616.1:0-2262 GCA_031420735.1 Methylibium sp. | reverse complement strand
CATGGCCGCTTCGTCGGAGAGGATGTCGCCGAACATGTTGCCGGTGACGATCACGTCGAACTGCTTGGGCGCCTTCACGAGCTGCATGGCCGCGTTGTCGACGTACAGGTGATCGAGCTTCACGTCGGGATACTGGGCATGAACCTCCGTCACCACGTCCTTCCAGAACTGGAAGGTTTCGAGCACATTGGCCTTGTCCACGCTGGTGAGGCGTCCCTGCCGCTTCTGCGCGGCCTGGAACGCGACGTGGGCGATGCGCTCGATCTCCGGGCGGCTATAGCGCATGGTGTCGAAAGCCTCTTCGGCGCCCGGGAAATGGCCGTCGATGGCGGCGCGCCGGCCGCGCGGCTGCCCGAAATAGATGTCGCCGGTGAGCTCGCGAATGATGAGGATGTCCAGGCCCGCCACCAGTTCGGGCTTGAGGCTCGAGGCGTGCGTGAGCTCGGGGTAGCAGATCGCCGGGCGAAAGTTGGCGAACAGGCCGAGCTCCCTGCGCAAGCCGAGAATCGCTTGTTCGGGACGCAGCGCCCGCTCGAGCCGGTCGTACTTCCAGTCGCCCACCGCGCCGAACAGCACGGCGTCGGCGGCACGCGCCAGCGCCAGTGTCTGCGCGGGCAGCGGATGGCCTGCCGCCTCAAAGGCGGCGCCGCCCACCGGTGCGGTGTCGATCTCGAACTGCAGGTCGAGCGCGCCCAAAACGCGCAGCGCCTCTGCCACGATCTCCGTCCCGATGCCGTCGCCCGGCAAGACCGCGATCTTCATGCTGCTCATGGCGAAGGCTTGCCGAGGCTGCGTGCGAGCCAGGGCTTGGTGCGCAGCCGCTCGGCCTCGAAGCTGCGAATGCTGTCGGCGTGTCGCAAGCTCAGACCGATCTCGTCGAGACCGCCGATGAGGCAGTGCTTGCGGAACGGCTCGACCTCGAAGGCAAGCTCGGCACCGTCGGGCTCGACGATCACCTGGCGCGGCAAGTCGACGGTGAGCGCGTAGCCGGGAAAGGCCGCCACTTCGTCGAACAGTCGCGCCACCTGCTGCTCGGGCAGCACGATGGGCAGGAGACCGTTCTTGTAGCAATTGTTGTCGAAGATGTCGGCAAAGCTCGGCGCAATCAGCGCACGAAAGCCAAATTGACCGAGCGCCCAGGGGGCATGCTCGCGGCTGGAGCCGCAGCCGAAATTCTTGCGCGCAAGCAGCACCGAAGCGCCGCGAAAGCGTGGTTGGTTGAGCACGAAGTCCGGGTTGGGCCGGCGCGTCGCGGGGTCCTGCCCGGGCTCGCCCGGGTCGAGGTAGCGCCACGCATCGAACAGGTTCTCCCCGAAGCCGCTGCGCTTAATGGACTTCAGGAACTGCTTGGGAATGATGGCGTCGGTGTCGACGTTCTCGCGGTCGATCGGTGCGACCAGACCGCTGTGGATACCGAATGCTTGCATGGTGTTCGTCCGCGCTCGTCTACTTCTTGCGCGCCGCGGCGTCTTCGATCTTTTCGCCGGTTTTTTTCACGTCTTTGCCCAGACCCTCCATGGTGTTGCAGGCGCCGAGCCAAAGGGCGCAGCAGACGGCGATAACGGTCGCGACATTTCGCTTCATGAAGACTCCCCCGGTTCGATGTTCTAGGTGTTCAGTAAAGACGGCGCACGTCGACGAAATGGCCTTGCAAGGCCGCCGCCGCCGCCATGGCGGGGCTCACGAGATGCGTGCGACCCCCCGCGCCCTGGCGACCTTCGAAGTTGCGGTTGCTGGTGGAGGCGCAGCGCTCGCCCGGCTCGAGCCGGTCGGCGTTCATGGCCAGGCACATCGAGCATCCGGGCTCGCGCCACTCGAAGCCGGCGGCCCTAAAAACGGCGTCCAGGCCCTCCCGCTCGGCCTGCTCTTTCACGAGCCCGGAGCCGGGCACCACCAGCGCGAGTTTCACGTTGCTCGCGATGCGCCCGCCCACGCGCCGCACCACCGCCGCCGCCTCGCGCAAGTCTTCGATGCGCGAGTTGGTGCAGGAGCCGATGAAGACCTTGTCGATGCGGATGTCGGTGATCGCGCGGTTGGGCTCCAGGGCCATGTAGGCGAGCGCGCGCTCGATCGCGCCGCGCTTGTTGGGGTCTTTTTCGCGGTCGGGGTCGGGCACACGCCCGTCAACAGCCAGCACCATCTCGGGCGAGGTGCCCCAGCTCACCTGCGGCGCGATGGCCGCAGCGTCGAGCTCGACCACGCGGTCGAAGCGCGCGTCGGCATCGGACGTGAGCGTGCGCCAGTGGCTCACCGCCTGTTCCC
>JANONH010000615.1:0-1895 GCA_031420735.1 Methylibium sp. | reverse complement strand
AGCGTGGGCGCGCCGAGCACCACGCCGGCGATGCCCGCCACCACCGCCGCCAGCGGCACGAGCAGCCACCACGGCGAGTGCAAGCCGCTCGGCAACAGGGCCTTCACCGCGGCGAAGTTGCTCCAAAGGTGCGGGCTGGCGAGCAGCGCGAACACATAGGCGCCAACGGCGTAGAAGGCGATGTAGCCGAGGTCGAGCAGGCCGGCATAACCAACGACGATGTTCAGGCCGAGCGCGAGCAGCACGTAGAGCAGCGCGATGTCGATGATGCGCACCCAGGCATTGCCGAACTGCTGCGCCACCAGCGGTGTGGCCAGGAGCAATACGGCCGCGATGGCAAAAACGACGAAGCGGTGCTTCATGGCGCTGCGCAAGGGCGGCTCAGGCGCGGTCGGCCACGCGCTCGCCGAGCAGCCCTTGCGGGCGCAAGGTGAGCACGAGGATGAGCACCACAAAGGCGAAGATGTCCTGGTAGTGGCTGCCGAGCAGGCCGCCGGTGAGCGGGCCGATGTAGCCCGCGCCGATCGACTCGATGAGCCCCAGCAGCACGCCGCCGAGCATGGCGCCCGGCAGGTTGCCGATGCCGCCGAACACCGCCGCCGTGAAGGCCTTGAGCCCCGGCAGGAAGCCCATCCCATGCTGCACCGAGCCGTAGTTGGCCGCATACATCACGCCGGCCAGCGCCGCCAAGGCCGCGCCGATCACGAAGGTGGCGGAGATCACCAGGTCGGGTCGCACGCCCATGAGGGCGGCCACGCGCGGATTTTCGGCGGTGGCCCGCATCGCGCGGCCCAGGCGCGTCTTGTTGACGAGGAACATCAGGCCGGCCAGCGTGGCGGCGGTGAGTACCAGGATGAGAATCTGCGTGGTGTTGATGACCGCGCCGCCGATGAAAAATGGCTCGCTCGGCAGCAGCATCGGGTAGGTCTTGTAATTGGGCTTCCACACGATCATGGCCAGGGTCTGCAGCAACAGGCTCACGCCCATGGCGGTGATGAGCGGCGCCAGACGCGGCGCGTTGCGAAGCGGCCGGTAAGCCACCTTCTCGATCACGAAGTTGAGCGCCGCGCACACAACGATGGCCGCCACCAGCGAGATCAGCATCAGCAGCCAGCCCGGCAAACCGGCGCCTTCGAGCGCGGTGACGACCGTCCAGCTCACCATCGCGCCCACCATCAGCACCTCGCCATGCGCGAAGTTGATGAGGTTGATGATGCCGTAGACCATGGTGTAGCCGAGCGCGACGAGCGCATACATGCTGCCGAGCACCAGGCCGTTGATCACTTGCTGGATAAAGGTGTCCATCAGGGCTGCGTGCGCCTTGCTTGCCGCGAGCCGCGTGGGCGCTCGACGGGGCCCGCCATCGCCAGCGCGAACATTCAGCGCGCCCGCTCGTTGCGCGCGCGAAGCTCGGCGAGCTTCTCGCCGATCTTTAACTCCAGGCCGCGCGGCGCCGGCTCGTAGAAGCGCTCGTTCACACCGTCTGGCAGATAGCGCTCACCCGCGGCGAAGCCGTCTTCTTCGTCGTGCGCGTAGCGGTAGCCCTTGCCGTGGTCGAGCTGCTTCATGAGCTGCGTGGGAGCATTGCGCAGGTGCAGCGGCACCGGCCGGGTGCCGTCTTGCCGCACGAAAGCGCGCGCGGCCTTGTAAGCGGTGTAGGCGGCATTGCTCTTGGGCGCCACCGCGAGGTAGAGCACCGCCTCTGCGAGCGTGAGCTCGCCTTCGGGCGAACCCAGGCGCTCGTAGGTTTCGGCGGCATCGAGCGCCATGCGCAGGACAGGTGATCCGCGCAATCGTGGCCTCGTCATGCCCGAGCGACCGCAGCCGTGAGCGGAACCGCGCCCATTTGGTCACCGATCCGATCAGCCCGCAACGGCCAAAGCCGTGGCGCAGCA
>JANONH010000614.1:0-7192 GCA_031420735.1 Methylibium sp. | reverse complement strand
GCCGGTGCGCAGTCCCTCGGTCAGCTTGCCCCAAAAACCGTAGAGGCGCTGGTTGCACATCTCGAGAACGCCGCCCACGTAGGAGGGTTTGCCGCGGTCGAGGAAAAGCGCCGTCTCGGGCGTGTTGGCGTACTGCTGGTCGCTGCGCTTTAAAAAGCCGAGGGCCACCAGCGCATCGAGGAAATCGCGCGCCGAGCGCGGGTGCAGCTTGACCCGGCGCGACAGCGCATCGAAGCCGAGTGGCCCCGCAGCCAGCTCGGTGAAGACGCCAAGCTCGATTGCGCTGAGCAAGGTTTTGGAGGCCCAAAAAGCCATCCCGGTCTGCAAGATGGCGTCGGGGGTGAGGGCAGGGTTCGTGGTGTTGCTCATGCGCGGCTCCGTGGCAAGGGTTGAAGACGGCTTTGCATGGTCTACAACGCGGCAAGCCTGTCAATCCCCCCAGCGGCCCGCCCTATGGAGAAGGCACCGCGTGCGCCGCATGGATAAACCCACCCCGCCCGCGTAGAAGCCAGCCGCAGGGCTTGCGGCCGCAAACCGTTGCAGTACATTCACCCAGGCTAGGAGAGCGCTCTTCACCGAGCCGCCGAAGGCGCAGGTGCCGTGCAAAACAGGGCCCCGAACGCTCAGGCAAAAAGGACTGGCAAGCGCTCCGCAAGCGGGGCGTCCTCACTGGAGAGAGGCTGCGATTTGCAGCCCACCGAAGGGGCAAGCGGGGCGCGGTGCAAGCCACCACGGCTCGTCAATCTCTCAGGTAAAGCGGACAGCGAGGGCATGCACCACCGGCAACGGTGGCGACCGCAATGCCCTGGGAGAAGCCCGTGTCCGACACCCTCCGCGCTCCAACCGCCCCGCAGTCGGCGCCTGGCGCCTTGCTGCACACCCCGCTGCACGCCCTGCACCTCGAACTCGGCGCCAAGATGACGCCCTTTGCCGGCTACGACATGCCGGTCGGCTACGCGCTGGGCATCCTCGGCGAGCACCGCCACTGCCGCACCTCGGCCGCATTGTTCGATGTGTCGCACATGGGGCAGATCCGCCTCACGGGCGACGACGCCGCCGCGGCGCTCGAGACCTTGGTGCCGGTGGACGTGGTCGGCTTGGCGGCGGGCCGCCAGCGCTACGCCTATTTCACCAACCCGGCCGGCGGCCTGCTCGACGACCTCATGATCGCCAGGCGCGGCCCCGCCGAGTGGCTGCTCGTGGTCAACGCTTCGCGCAAAGCCGCCGACCTGCAGCACCTCATCGCCCACATCGGCCACCGCTGCCGCGTCGAGGCGCTGCCCGAGCGCGCCTTGCTCGCCCTGCAAGGCCCGAAGGCGGTGCTGGCGCTCTCGCGCCTGGCTGCCGGCGTGGCCGATTTGCGCTTCTTGCACGGCGCGGACTTCAGCCTGGCCGGCAGCGACTGCTTCGTCACGCGCTCGGGTTACACCGGCGAAGACGGCTTCGAGCTGTCGGTCCCGGCGAGCGCGGCGCAAAGCCTGGCGCGCTTGCTACTCGAGCAGCCCGAAGTGAGGCCCGCGGGCCTCGGCGCGCGCGACACCTTGCGCCTCGAAGCGGGCCTGTGCCTCTACGGCCACGACATCGGAGCCACCACCTCGCCGGTGGAAGCGGGCCTGGCCTGGGCCATGCAGAAGGTGCGGCGCCCCGGTGGCGCACGCGCCGGCGGCTACCCGGGGGCGCGCGTCATCGAAGCGCAGCTGCACGGCGGCACCAGCAACAAGCGCGTCGGCCTGCGCGGCCTCGAGCGCGTGCCGGTGCGCGAAGGCGCGGTCATCGAAGACGGCCACGGCCGCCGGCTCGGCCATGTCACCAGCGGCACCCTCGGCCCGAGCGCCGCAGTGCCGGTCGCCATGGCCTACCTGGCCGCCAACCATGCCGTGCATGGCCATGAAGTGCAGGCCGTGGTGCGCGGCAAGCGGGTGCCCATGCGCGTGACGGCCCTGCCCTTCGTTGCGCACCGCTACGTGCGCTAAGCGGCCGCGCACCGCACCCAGTCCCCATTCCTCGACCTTTTTTAATCGGAGCCTGTTTTCATGAGCACCAAATACACGAGCGACCACGAGTGGATCAAGCTCGACGGCGATGACGCGGCGGTCGTCGGCATCACGGCGCATGCGCAAGACGCGCTGGGCGACGTCGTGTTCGTCGAACTGCCCGAAGTCGGGGCGAGCTTCAAGATGGGCGACATCGCCGGCGTGGTCGAGTCGGTCAAGGCGGCGGCCGACCTCTTCATGCCGGTCTCGGGCGAGGTGGTCGAAGTCAACGAGGCCCTGCGCAGCGACCCCTCGCTTGCCAACTCCGACCCGCTCGGCCAGGGCTGGTTCTTCAAGCTGCGCATCGCCGACAAGGCCGAGTTCGACCAACTCATGGACCCGCCCGACTACGACAAGCTGCTGGCCCAGGGCGCAAGCGAATGAGATCCACCCCGCAGCGCCACCCCGCGGCCTCGGCATGCTGATGCCCGGCCTTTCCACGCTCGCGCAGCTCGAAAACGCAAGCGAGTTCGTCGCCCGCCACATCGGCATCGACGCCACAGACGAGCGCCACATGCTGTCGATCGTCGGGGCGGCCTCGCGGCATGCGCTGATCGAGCGGCTGCTGCCGCCCGGTCTGGCGCGCACCACGCGCATGCAGCTCCCACCGGCGATCACCGAAGCCCAGGCGCTGGCCGAGCTGGCGCGCATCGCGGCCAAGAACCAAATCTTCAAGAGCTGCATCGGCCAGGGCTACCACCCGACGCTCACCCCCGGCGTGATCTTGCGCAACGTGCTCGAGAACCCGGCTTGGTACACCGCCTACACGCCCTACCAGGCCGAAATTTCGCAAGGCCGCCTCGAAGCCCTGCTCAACTTCCAGACCATGGTGGCCGACCTCACCGGCATGGACCTGGCCAATGCCTCCATGCTCGACGAAGCGAGCGCCGCCGCGGAAGCCATGGCGCTGGCCCTGCGCCTGTGCAAAAACAAGAGCCAGCGCTTCTTCGTCGCCGACGACGTGCTGCCGCAGACGCTGGAAGTGGTGCGCACGCGCGCCGAGCCGCTCGGCATCGAGGTGGTGGTCGGGGCGGCCGAGCAGGTGGCAGACGACGAGCACTTCGGCGCGCTGTTCCAGTACCCCGGCGTCGATGGCCGCGTGCGCGACCTTGCACCATTTATCCGTGCGGTGCAGGCCCGCCAGGGGCTCGCCATCGTGGCGGCCGACCTGCTCGCGCTCACCCTGCTCACGCCACCGGGCGAGATGGGTGCCGACATCGCCGTCGGCAGCACCCAGCGCTTTGGCATGCCGATGGGCGCGGGCGGCCCGCACGCCGCCTACTTCGCGGTCAAAGAGGCCTACAAGCGCTCGCTGCCCGGGCGGCTGGTGGGCGCGAGCATCGACGCGCGCGGCGCCCCGGCCTTGCGCCTGGCGCTGCAAACGCGCGAGCAGCACATCCGCCGCGAAAAAGCCACCTCCAACATCTGCACCGCGCAGGTGTTGCCGGCCGTGGTGGCGAGCTTCTATGCCGTCTACCACGGCCCGCAAGGCTTGAAGCGCATCGGCCTGCGCGTGTCCAGCTACACCGCGCTGCTGGCTGCGGCCTTGCAGGCGAGTGGCTGCCGCCTGCTGCACGACCGCGCCTTCGACACCCTGCTGCTGGCCAGCGCCGAGCGCACCGAGGGGCTGCTCGCCGCGGCGCGCCAGTGCGGCTACAACCTGCGCCGTGCGTCGGCCAGCGCCGTGGGCATCTCGCTCGACGAAACCACCACGCGCGCCGACCTGCACACGCTTTGGCGCACGGTGGCCGGCGTGTTGGGCAGCCAGCCGGGGCACGGCGCAGCACCCGGCGACGCCGAGGCCTGGTTTGCCCACTTCGAGAAGGGCATTGCGCCGCTCATCCCCGAGTCGCTGCGTCGCGGCAGCGCCTTTCTCACCCACCCGGTCTTCAACCGGCACCACAGCGAAACCGAAATGCTGCGCTACATCCGCAGCCTCGCCGACAAGGATCTGGCACTCGATCGCACCATGATCCCGCTCGGCTCCTGCACCATGAAGCTCAATGCCACCAGCGAGATGATCCCCATCACCTGGCCAGCCTTCGCCCACGTCCACCCGTTCGCGCCGCGCGAGCAACTCGCCGGCTACCGCGAACTCGCCGCGCAGCTCTCGAACTGGCTGTGCGAGGCCACCGGCTACGCCGCCGTGAGCTTGCAGCCCAACGCCGGCTCGCAGGGCGAATACGCGGGACTGCTCGTCATTCGTGCCTGGCACGCCTCGCGCGGCGAGGCCGGGCGCGACGTCTGCCTCATTCCCGAGTCGGCCCACGGCACCAACCCGGCCAGCGCCCAGATGGCCGGCATGACGGTGGTGGTCGTGCGCTGCGACACCGAGGGCAACGTCGACCTTGCCGACCTGCGCGCCAAGTGCCTGCAGCACGCCGGCAAACTCGCCGCAGCGATGATCACCTACCCGTCCACCTACGGCGTGTTCGACCCGCATGTGCAGGAACTCTGCGAATTGGTCCATGCGCACGGCGGGCGCGTCTACGTTGACGGCGCCAACATGAACGCGCTGGTGGGCGTGGCGGCACCCGGCGACTTCGGCGGCGACGTGAGCCACCTCAACCTGCACAAGACCTTCTGCATTCCGCACGGCGGCGGTGGCCCGGGCGTGGGCCCGGTGTGCGTGGTGGCCGACCTCGCGCCTTTCCTGCCCGCGCACCGCAGCGCCGGCCTCGGCGGCGAGCACAGCGTGGGGGCGGTTTCGGCCGCGCCGCTGGGCAATGCCTCGGTGCTGCCGATCAGCTGGATGTACATGCGCCTCATGGGCGCGGCCGGCCTCACCGCGGCCACCGAAGTCGCCATCCTCTCGGCCAACTACATTGCCGCGCGCCTGTGCCGCGACTACGACATCCATTTCACTTGCTCCACCGCGCTTGGCGCGAGCCGCGACGCCAGCAACGGCCAAGCAGCCGCCGCGGAGCGGCTTGGCGATCGCATCGCGGGCGGCGGCGTGGCGCACGAATGCATCCTCGACCTGCGCCCGCTCAAAGAAAGCTCGGGCGTGAGCGCCGAAGACGTCGCCAAGCGCCTCATCGACTACGGCTTCCACGCGCCCACGCTGAGCTTTCCGGTGGCCGGCACCTTGATGGTCGAGCCCACCGAGAGCGAATCGCTCGCCGAGCTCGACCGTTTCTGCGAGGCCATGATCGCCATCCGCGGCGAGATCGCGCTGGTGCAAGAAGGCGTCTGGCCGCGCGAGGACAACCCGCTCGTCAACGCCCCGCACACCGCCGAGTCGCTGCTCGGCGCAGAGTGGCCGCATGCCTACAGCCGCGAGCAAGCCGCCTACCCGTTGGCCAGCCTGCGGCGCGGTAAATACTGGCCGCCGGTGGCCCGCGTGGACAACGTGCACGGCGACCGCAACCTGCAGTGCAGTTGCCTCCCGCTCGCGGCCTATTCGCAGTAAAGCCACCCCGCGCGGCCCGCGTCGCCTGAGAATCGGCGCCATGGCCGTTTCCGTGTTCGATCTGTTCAAAGTCGGCATCGGGCCCTCCAGCTCGCACACCGTGGGCCCGCTGCGCGCGGCGCGCCTGTTCGTCCAGAGCCTGGGCGAACAGGCGCTGTTGAGCGCCACCGTGCGCGTGGTGGCCGAACTGTTCGGCTCGCTTGGCGCCACCGGCAAGGGGCACGGCTCGGACAAGGCCGTGCTCCTGGGCCTCGAAGGCGAAACGCCCGAGGGCGTCGACGTCGAAGCCATCGGCGCACGCCTGTTTGCGATCCGCAAGACCAAGCGGCTGGCCTTGCTCGGCGGCCATGAAATCGACTTCGACGAAGCGCGCGACCTGCTGTTTCATCGCCGCGACAGCCTGCCCCTGCACCCCAACGGCCTGCGCTTTACCGCGCTCGACGCGCACGGCTACGAACTCGCGCAGCGCGACTACTACTCAGTGGGCGGCGGCTTCGTGCTGGCGGGCAAGAAGACCGCTGCCGACGGCGGCCTGCAGCAGGTCGTCGCCCCAGACACCATGCCCCTGCCCTGCGCCTTTCACAGCGCCGAGGACCTGCTCAGCCTGGCCAACGCCCTGGGCTGTTCGATCGCCGAACTGATGCGCCGCAACGAGCGCGTGCTCGGCCCTGCCGGCGGGCGCAGCGACGCCGAGATCGACGCCGGCCTGCTCGGCCTGTGGCGCGTAATGCAAGAGTGCGTGGCGCGCGGCATCGCAACCGAAGGCGTGCTGCCCGGCGGCTTGAAGCTCAAGCGCCGCGCCGCCAAGCTACACCGCGACCTGAGCACCTGCAGCGCGCAAGAGTCGAGCGACCCGCTGCAGGTGCTCGACTGGATCAACCTCTACGCGCTGGCGGTGAACGAAGAAAACGCCGCCGGCGGGCGCGTCGTCACGGCACCCACCAACGGCGCGGCCGGCATCGTGCCCGCCGTGCTGCACTACTACATGCGCTGGGTGCCGGGCGCCAGCGACGCCGGCGTCTGCGACTTCCTCCTCACGGCGGGCGCCATCGGCTTGCTCTACAAGGAAAACGCCTCCATTGCCGGCGCCGAACTCGGCTGCCAGGGCGAAGTGGGAGTTGCTTGCTCGATGGCCGCCGGGGCGCTCTGCGCCGTGCTCGGCGGCACGCCCGCACAGGCCGAGAACGCCGCCGAGATCGGCATGGAGCACCACCTGGGCCTGACCTGCGACCCGGTCGGCGGCTTGGTGCAGATCCCCTGCATCGAGCGCAACGTCATCGCCGCCGTCAAGGCCGTGAACGCCGCGCGCATGGCCCTGCGCGGCGACGGCAGCCACCACATGAGCCTCGACCGAGTCATCAAGACCATGCGCGACACCGGCGCCGACATGAAGAGCAAGTTCAAGGAAGCCGCGCGCGGCGGCCTGACGGTGAACATCGTCGAGTGTTGAGCAAGGAAAATACATGACCCTGCAAGCCGCCGCGAAGCTTGGAGTTCGCCACGGGGGTTTCTCGCGAGGGTCTGCACATGGCACTCTCGCCGACGGGCAACGCCGAATTCGCCACGGTGCTGCGCGTGGACCGGGCGCTTGCTTGCGGCTTTTTGCGATCCCCATCTAAGCTGAGAACAGAAACGCGCCACACCCCATGCTAAGCACCTTGGAAGCCACCGCCCGCCGCGCCAGCGCCGGCCTGCCCTCTTCCGTGAGCCACTGGGCGGCGCGCGGCGCCAGCGAAGTGAGCGAGCA
>JANONH010000613.1:0-2245 GCA_031420735.1 Methylibium sp. | reverse complement strand
CTGGGCGTGCCGCACCCGCTGCACATCCACGGCAGCAACCTGGGCGTGGCGGGCAATATCGAGTCCACGCTCGCCACGATCGACGCGCTCGAAGGCCTGCCCGCGCACCTGACGCACATCCAGTTCCACGCCTACGGCAGAGACGGGCCGAAGAAGTTCTCCTCGGCCGCGCAGCAACTCGCCGACGCCGTGAACGCCAACCCGAACGTGAGCGTCGACGTCGGCCAGATCATGTTCGGGCGCACCGTCACCGCATCGGGCGACAGCATGCGCCAGCATGCGCAGTCGGGCTACGCCGACCCGCGCAAATGGATCGGCGCCGACATCGAGTGCGACGCCGGCTGCGGCGTGGTGCCGTTTCGCTACCGCGAACAGAGCTTCGTGAATGCGCTGCAGTGGGTCATCGGCCTCGAGATCTTCCTGCTGGTGAAGGACCAGTGGCGCGTGGTGCTCACCACCGACCACCCCAACGGCGCGCCGTTCACGAGCTACCCGCACCTCATCCGGCTGCTCATGGACAAGGACTTCCGCAACGAGCAGCTTGCCAAGTTGCCGCCCGACGTGGTGGCCGCCTCGCAACTGGCTTCGCTCACACGCGAGCTGAGTCTGCAAGAAATCGCCATCATGACGCGCAGCGGCCCGGCACGCTTGCTCGGCCTGGCCGACCGCGGCCACCTCGGGGCGGGGGCTGCCGCCGACATCGCGGTCTACCGCGAAGACGCCAACCGCGAAATCATGTTCACCGCGCCCGAGCACGTGTTCAAGGACGGCCTCTGTGTGGCGCGCGCCGGGCGCATCGTCGCCACGCCCACCGGCGGCACGCACTTCATCGAGCCGGCCTACGACCGCGGGATTGAAAAACGCATCGCCGCCTATGCCGACAAGCACCTGGCGGTGAGCCCGCGCCACATGATGATCGGGCGCGACGAGTTGTGCCGCTGCGGCAATGGCGGGCGGCTGCTGCCGGCGGCTTGCTTCGCTGGCACGGCGACGTGAGCGGCTCGAGCGGCAGCATGCAAGTCAACGGCATCACGGTCGACGACGGCTTCGCGGAAGCCTTCGCCATGAAGGCCACGCGGCTCATCGTCACCGCGCACAACATCGCCTGGGCGCGGCATGCGGCGGTGGCGACCACGGGCTTTGCCACCTCGGTGATCGCCTGCGGCTGCGAGGCCGGCATCGAGCGCGAACTGGGGGCCGACGAAACACCCGACGGCCGGCCCGGCATCGCCATCCTCATTTTCTCGATGAGCGGGCGCGAGCTGGCCAAGCAAGTGGAAAAGCGCGTCGGCCAGTGCGTGCTGACCTGCCCGACCACGGCGGTCTTCGCGGGTCTTCCGCCCGAGGCGGGCGAGGCCATCGCGCTCGGCAAGAACCTGCGCTTCTTCGGCGACGGCTGGCAGATCGCCAAGGTGATGGGCCAGGCAGGCGGCCAGGGCAGCACGCGCTACTGGCGCATCCCGGTGATGGACGGCGAGTTCGTCGCGCAAGAGACCACCTTCGTCACCACCAAGGCGGTGGGCGGGGGCAACCTGCTGCTGCTGGCCACCGACACCGCTGCTGCGCTGCAGGCCGCTGAAGTGGCGGTCGAGGCGATGAAGCGCGTGCCCGGCGTGATCATGCCGTTCCCGGGCGGCGTGGTGCGTTCGGGCTCCAAGGTCGGCAGCAAGTACCCGGCGCTCGGCGCGTCGACCAACGACGCCTTCTGCCCGTCGCTGCGGGAATTGGTCGCCCACAGCGAACTGGGCCCCGACATCGGCAGCGTGATGGAAATCGTCATCGACGGCCTGACCGAAGCAGACGTGGCAGCGGCCATGCGCGCGGGCCTGCGTGCCGCGCTCGCGCTCGGCGCGGGCTCGGGCCTCAAACGCATCTCGGCCGGCAACTACGGCGGCAAGCTCGGCCCGTTTCATTTCCACCTGCACAAGCTGGTGGACGCGGGAGCCACCGCATGAGTCCAACTCCCAGCCGCCACGACACGGGCGCATTCCGGCCCGGCGGTACCGCGCAGAGCGCAAGGGTGCTCCGAGCCTTCTGCACGGCCGCTGCGAAAGAAGGCTCGCTCCCGCTTGGCGGTACCGCGCAGAGCGCGAGGGTGCCCACGTGACGACCGGCTGGCATTTGCGTTGCCGGCGGGCCACGCCGCTGCGCCTGGACCTGCGCAGCCTTTCGCCCGCGGCGATGGCCGGGCTTTCGCAGGCAGAGGCCGCGCGGCTGCCGGTGTGGCACGGCAACGAGGCGCTCG
>JANONH010000612.1:0-2627 GCA_031420735.1 Methylibium sp. | reverse complement strand
CGCAGCGACCGGCGGGCTCGCTTCTGCATGCACGGGCTGCGCCTCTTTCGGCGCAGCGCGCATCGGCTCGGCGTGTTGCGATGCCTCTTGCAACGCGGCTTGCGGCACGGCTTGCGATCCCTCGTGCAGCGCAGCTTGCGGCGCCGCTTGCGCAGAGCCCGGCAGTTCAGCCACGACCGCGCCAACCGGATCGCCCGCAACCGGCACTGCCACAGCCTGCTCCGCCGGCTGCCCGACAACGGTTTCGCCCACCCCGGCGGACGCCAAAGCCCCCTGTGCCTGCAAAGCCTGCAGATCCTGCCAGCGCGAAGCTGCTGCGCGCAAATTGCCTCGCGCGACCAGATCGTGCGGCGCGAGCTTGAGCGCAATCTTCAACTCGGCCAAGGCCTCGCGTGGCCGGTCGGCCAACAAGAGCGCGTAGCCGAGGTTGCTGCGCAGGTGCGCCTCCTCGGGACCAAGCGCGACGGCACGCCGCAGCGCCTGCTCCGCCTCGGCGTGGCGACCAAGCCGCGCCAAGGCCGCACCCAGCGCGTTGTGCGCCTCCATGTAGCGGGGATCGGCGACCACCGCCTGCGCATAGGCCTTGATTGCCTTGTCCCAAAGCTGCATGCCGCCGTAATACCGCCCCATGGCGTAGTGGGCGTCGGCACCAGCGGCCGAATGCCGGACTTCGAGCATCGGCTCGATCCGCCAGGCGCGGCTGGCAAGCGGGTCGGTGCTGCTGCAGCCGGCGGTCAGCAGGCACAGCGCAGCGGCCAGGGCCGCGGGCTTGCGCCCAGCCCTTGCACGACCTGCAGAGCCCGCTCGCGCGCTTGCGTCGGTGTGGTCCATGGCAACGCTCCTCGTTCGTGGAATCACGGCCCCGCCGTGCCGCTCATGGTGGGCAGCAGCACGCGGTAGATCTGAATCATGGCCGGGCCCATGAGCACCAGCATCAGCGAAGGGAAGATGAAGAAGATGAGCGGGAACAGCAGCTTGAGCGCGATCTTGGCCGCCGTCTCCTCGGCCCTCTGGCGGCGGCGCGTGCGCAGCATGTCGGCATGCACGCGCAAGGACTGCGCGATGCTGGTGCCAAAGCGTTCGGCCTGGATGATCATGGAGACGAAGCCGTCCACCTCTTCGACGCCGGTGCGCAGCGCCAGGTTGCGCAGTGCACGTTCGCGTGGCGCCCCGGCGCGCAGCTCCAGGTTCACCAGGCGCAACTCGTCGCTGAGCACCACGCTCTTGTGCACCATGTCGTCGGCCACGCGATTGAGCGCCGCCTCCGTGCCGAGGCCCGCCTCCATGCACACGGTCATGAGGTCGAGCGCGTCTGGAAAGGTCTCGAAGATCTCGCGCTGGCGCAGGAACACCATGCGCGCGAGAACCACGTTGGGCAGGTAGTAGCCAAACGAAGCCGCCAGCAGCAGCCACACGAGCAGCGCCGTGCCCTTGGCCGGCGAACCCGTCACCGTGAGCCCGGCAAAGACGATCATCGGCAGGCCGATCGCCAGGATCGTCTTCACGCCGAAAAAGGCCGCCGGCGCCGCGGCGTTGCGAATGCCGGCATTGATAAAGCGCCGGCGCAGCGCAGACGCCTCGAAGCCTTCTTCCGGCGCCGACAGCTTGGCCAGCGGTCGCGTCGCGCGCGCCAGCCGGTCCACCCAGCGCTCGGCGGGCGAGCCGAACACCGCAGCGTCACCCAGCAGGCGCTTCATGCGCCCGGCCGCGGCATTGCCGCCCACCCGTTGCACCACGAAGTACACCAGCGCAAAACTGCCAGTGAACACCAGCGCGAGAAAGCCAATCTGCAGCAGCGACATGTTCGATTCCTTTACACGCGAATGCGGATGATCTTGCGCATCCAGAGCACGCCCAGCACCATCATCACCAGGGCGCCGCCCACCATGCGCAGGCCGATGGGGTCGGTCCACAACACGGTCATGAACTCAGGATTGAGGATATTGATGAGCGCTGCCACGCAAAACGGCAGCAGCCCCAGGATCCAGGCTGAAAGCTTGCCCTCGGCCGACAAAGTGCGCACCTCGCCCAACAGCTTGAGCCGTGCCCGCACGATGCTGGCAATGTTGTCCAGCAACTCCGCCAGGTTGCCGCCCGACTCGCGCTGGATCATCACGGCGATGGTGAAGTAGCGCATGTCCTCCACCGGCACGCGGTCGGCCAGGCGAACCAGCGCCTCGTTCTGCGACACACCGAAGTTGGTTTCGTCGAACATGGTGCGGAACTCGCGCGCGATCGGCTCGGGCATTTCGTCGCCCACCATCTTCACCGCCGTCGAGAACGCGTGACCGGCGCGCAGTGCGCGGCCCATGAGGTCGAGCGCCTCGGGGATTTGCCGCTCGAACAGCTCGATGCGCTTCTTGCGCTTGTGCGCCAGCCAGAACCACGGCAGCGACGCCAAAATAAAGCCGAGCACCAGCGAAAAGGTCCAGGGCTTGGCCAGCATATAGGGCAGCAAGGCACCGGCCGTACCGAGCAGGGCGCTATAGAGCAGCATCTCGGCCACGCCCAGGCCCGTGCCCGAGGTCTCGACGTAGCGCAGCAACTCGGGGCCCCGCGGCAAGCCGGCCACGACGCTGTCGTCAAGCCAGTTCCAGCGTCGGCGCACGGCCTGGCGCTCGATGGAC
>JANONH010000611.1:0-4856 GCA_031420735.1 Methylibium sp. | reverse complement strand
AGGTGCGCGGCATCGCGGTGGGCAACGGCTTCGATGCCGGCGTGAGCCAGGGGCCGCTCATCGACGCTGCGGCACTCGACAAAGTGGAGCGCCACGTGGCCGACGCCCTGGCCAAGGGCGCAAAGCTCGTGGCCGGCGGCGCGCGCGTGGCCGGCCCGGCAGGCGCGAGCTTCTATGCGCCCACGGTGCTTGCAGACGCCACCGCCGACATGCTCTGCGCCCGCGAAGAAACCTTCGGCCCGGTGGCGCCGGTGTTTCGCTTTCGCACCGAAGACGAGGCGGTGGCGCTGGCCAACGACACCGAGTTCGGCTTGGCCAGCTACTTTTACAGCCGCGACATCGGGCGCGTATTTCGCGTCGGCGAGGCACTCGAATACGGCATCGTCGGCGTCAACACCGGCCTCATCTCGGCCGCCGAAGTGCCGTTTGGCGGCGTCAAGCAATCGGGCCTCGGGCGCGAAGGTTCGCGCCACGGCATCGAAGATTACGTCGAGATGAAGTACCTGTGCCTGGGCGACATTCTCAAGTGAAGCGGAGCCCGCCATGACGATGGATTTTTCGCTGGGCCTGCGTCACTGGGTGCTGTTGGTCTTTTTCGGCTCGGCACTGTTCGTGCACCTGCGAGGGCGCACGCGCTTTGGCCTGTTGCGCGCGCTCACCGACTTCACGGTGCTGCTGGCGCCGTTCAATGCGCTGATGTACTTGTTCTCGCGCACGCCCTCCACGGCCTACCTCGACCCCGCCAAGTTCCCCGACCTGGCACCGCTGCAGGCACAGTGGCAGACGATCCGCGCCGAGGCGCTGGCGCTGGACGACGAAGGCCACATCCGCGCGGCGGCGAGCTACAACGACATCGGCTTTAACTCCTTTTTTCGCACCGGCTGGAAACGTTTTTACCTCAAGTGGTACGGCGACGACCTGGCCTCGGCGCGCGCCCTTTGCCCCAAGACCGTGGCGCTGCTGGCGACCTTGCCCACCGTCAAGGCGGCCATGTTCGCCTCGCTGCCGCCGGGCGCACGGCTGGTGCGCCACCGCGACCCTTATGCCGGCTCGCTGCGCTACCACCTGGGCTTGGTCACGCCCAACTCGCCTGGCTGCTACATCGAGGTCGACGGCCAGCGCTACCACTGGAAGGACGGCGAAGCGGTGATGTTCGACGAGACCTACATCCACCACGCCGAGAACACCACCGACCAGCGCCGCGTGATCCTGTTTTGCGACATCGAGCGCCCGCTTTACTTTGCACCGATGCGCTGGTTCAACCGCGTTTTCGCGCGGCTCGTCATGACCGCCTCGGCCACGCAAAACGTCGAGGGCGAGCCGGTCGGCGCGCTCAACCGCTTTTTCTTTCACGCCTACCAAGTGCGCCTGCAGGCCAAGAAGTTGAAGGCGAGCCACCGCCGCGTCTACTACTTGCTCAAGTGGGCGCTCATCGCAGGCGCGCTCGCGGCGATCGTCTTGTAAGCGCGGCGACGTGCGGCGGTCGACCCGGACCGCGCTGCGCCCAGGCCCCAGCGCGTGGAGCGGGCGATGGGAATCGAACCCACGTCTTGAGCTTGGGAAGCTCAGGTCCTGCCATTAAACGACGCCCGCGCGGGCCCAAGTGTAGTGGCTCGGCAGAGGGCCCAAGTGCCATGCCGGCGCGCTTGGCGTGGCGCAAACGGCCCACCCGCCCGCCGCAACGCCGCTCAAGGCTTGACGAACGCGTCCCTTAGTTCGCCTGGCAGGGTGTCGAGCGCTTGCTCGCTGACTTCGAGCCCCCTGCGCAGGTCGAAGGACGAGTTGAGCCAGACATCCTCATCGGCGGCACGGGTCATGTCGTTGGGCTCGGTGTCGCAGAACTCCCGCTCGGCGGGCTTGGCCTTGTACGACCGTGCCACACCGAAGTCACGAGAACGAAAATTGAAAATTGGCACGTGGCCCTCCCGAATGAGGCGAAATCCCGAGCGGACGAATCCGCTTCACCGCACCAAAATTATGCAAGCTCGCCGCCCTCGTGTCGATGGCTGGGTTCCCCCCGAGCGCGGGTCGCGCGGCGTTTTGCGCGGCGCGCTCCATGCCATGACGGGCGAGGACCGCGACGCCGTTCTGCAGGTCGACACAAAGTGAAGCTTCAGACCGCCAGCGCAAAGAACGACAATGGATCGAAGGGCGGATCTCCTCAGGCGGCCGGCGGGCGCAAGCACGCTGGCTTCCGGTTAGTCCCATTTGCGAAGGTCGTACAGAGTGTCAACCATCGATCCCATCTTGGTTGGGTCAGCGAGCGCCGGTCTCGAGACCTTCGACAGCGCACTTCACCTGTCGCAGGCAGCACTGAAGGCATGGCCCGCGCCGGCCGCGAGCAGCGTGGAGTCGCGTGATGCGCCAGCTTGCGAGGCGCGTTACCGCATGCTTTTCGAGGCAATGGACGAAGGTTTTTGCGTCCTTGAACAGGTGCAAGGCGAGCCCGGCGCGGCATCGGATTTTCGTTATGTGGAAGTTAACCCAGCGTTCGCGCGGCACACTGGCCTGAGCTGTGACGTGATGGGCAAAACCCTCCGGCAGGTCATTCCCGGTGAATGCGAAGAGTCGATCGCAATCTATGACAGGGTGCTCGAAACCGGACACGCCGTGCGTTTCGCGCGTGTGCTCACCGCTCAGGGGCGCGCCCTGGAGCTGTACGCCTTTCGGGTTGGAGAGGCCAAGCTCTTGCGCGTCGGGGTCAGCTTCACAGACGTCTCCGAGCGCAAACGCTCTGAGGACTTGTTGCGCCGCAATCGCGACACCTTCTTCAATCTGATCCAAAACGCGCCGTTCGGCTTGTTCGTGGTCGACGCGCAGTTCCGCTTGAGCCAAGTTAGCACTGCCGCAAGAAAAGTCTTCATCCACGACTCGCCGCTGATTGGCCGCGATCTCGAGGAAGTCATGCGATGCGTTTGGACCGACCCCTTCGTCTCCGAAGCTTTGGCGCACTTTCGCCATACGCTGGCGACGGGCGAAGCCTATGCCTCACCCAACACCACCCAGCCGCGCCAAGACACTCCGGATGTCGAGTCTTACGACTGGAAGATCGGGCGCATTACGCTTCCCGATGGCCAGTTCGGTGTGGCATGCTACTTTTACGACCTCACTGAACGCATGCAGGCCCAGGAGGCACTGCGCCAAAGCGAAGAGCGATTCCGGGCCATGTTCGATCGAGGACCGCTCGCCATTTATTCGGTCGATGCGTCCGGCGTCCTCCAAGAGTTCAATGCCGTTGCGGCGCAGCTTTGGGGACGAGAGCCAAAGCGAGGCGATATCAACGAACGCTTCTGCGGGTCTTACAAAGTGTTTTCGCTCGATGGCACGCCGCTCGCCTTGCCGCTCTCTGCCATCACCACGGTGCTCGAGGGCCGACTGCCAGAAGCGCGTGACGTTGAAGTGCTGATCGAGCGGCCAGACGGCTCGCGCATCACGGTCGTCGCCAATGTGGTTCCCTTGCGCGATGACCAGGGCCGTATCACCGGTGCGATCAATAGTTTTTACGACATCACCGAACGCAAGCGCCTGGAACTCGAGACGCAGCAGCAGGCGCTTGCGCTGAAAGTTCAAGACAGCCGCAAGAACGAGTTCTTGGCCATGCTCAGTCATGAGCTACGCAATCCCTTGGCTCCCATCATGAACGCCGTGCACTTGCTGGGTCTGCAGGGTAACGATGCGCCGCAACATCAAAAAGCCCGCCAGATCATCGAGCGGCAGGTCCGGCAACTCAAACTCCTGGTCGATGAGCTGCTGGAGGTCTCTCGCATCACCAGTGGCCGGGTCCAGCTTTCGTGCATGCCCGTCACGGTGCGCAGCATTGTCGAGCGCGCTTTAGAGACGGCTCAGCCAATGACGGCACAGCGCCAGCATGAGCTCATCGTGTCCTTGCCGTCGGGCGATGTCTGGTTGAATGCCGACGCCGCCCGACTTGAACAGGTCATGGTGAACCTGATCAGCAACGCAGCAAAGTACACCGATGCGGCCGGCCAGATCTGGGTCACTGCTGGCTTGGAGGGCGACACCTTGGTGCTGAGCGTGCGGGACACGGGCATCGGCATCGCTGCGGAGCTTCTGCCGCATGTGTTCGACCTGTTCACCCAGGCCGAGCGTTCGCTGGACCGGGCTCAGGGCGGGCTCGGCGTTGGTTTGTGTCTGGTGCAGCGCATGGTAGAACTGCATGGCGGTACGGTGCATGCTCGCAGCGTCTTGGGGCACGGCAGCGAATTCATCGTGCGGCTGCCGGCCATGGCCTCGCCGCCCATGGCGTCAAAGCGCCCACCGAGGGCAGACGAGGCGACGGCGCCAACGTCGATCAGGCGTCGCGTGCTCGTGGTGGACGACAACGCCGACGCCGCCGACAGCTTGGTGGCTCTGATGGATGTCTTCGGCCACGATGCCCGGGTGGCCAACGACGGGCACCAGGCGCTGGAACTGGCCGCCCGCTTCTGCCCGGACGTCATGCTGCTCGATATCGGCTTGCCAGGTCTCAGCGGTTTAGAGGTGGCCAGGCGTCTTCGCGCGCAAGCCTCATTCGACAACACGGTGCTGGTGGCAGTGACCGGCTATGGCCATCAGGATGACCGCGACCAAACGCTGGCCGCAGGCTTCGATCACCATTTGGTCAAGCCGGTCGACTTCGACAATTTGCAAAAAATTCTGGAATCCGCCTGCTCGAGAAGCACTGAAACGGTGGGTCGGAGTGCGAACTCGTATAGGGGACCGGGTCGTGCCTGCAGGGACGGCGGAAGCCTCGGGTTTCAAACCGGGGGCGATGCGGCGGCGGCGTAAAACTCGGCGCACTGCAGTGGCGGAGACGAAGGGATTCGAACCCTTGATGGAGTTTTAAGCCCCATACT
>JANONH010000610.1:0-6806 GCA_031420735.1 Methylibium sp. | reverse complement strand
CAGCGACGTGAAGCGCGCGACCGCGCGCGTGCCGCAGCCACAACAGACAGCTCACGCCCTCATGCGCGGAGGCCGCGCATGAGGGCGCGTCATCTGGTCGTGATGGCCGCGGGCACCGGCGGTCACATCATTCCGGGCCTGGCGGTCGCGCGCGAAATGCAGCAGCGCGGCTGGACCGTGAGCTGGCTCGGCACGACGCACGGCATGGAGAACAAGCTGGTGCCACCGAGCGGCATCGCGCTCGACACCATCGCCTTCAGCGGCCTGCGCGGCAAGGGCTGGCTGCACACGGCCACGGGCGGCCTGCGACTGCTGGTGGCGTTTTTCGCCTGCCTCAAAATTCTGCGCCGGCGTGCTGCCACGGCGGTGCTCGGCATGGGCGGCTATGTGTGCTTCCCCGGCGGCCTGATGGCCTCGCTGCTCGGCAAGCCGCTGCTGCTGGTGAACGCCGACGCCGCGCTGCTGATGAGCAACCGCGCTTTGCAGCCGGTGGCCGACCGCATCGCCTTCGGCTTCGACGGCGCGGCGGCGGCGACCACGCCGCGCGCCGTTGTCACTGGCAACCCGGTGCGCGCGCAGATCGAAGCCTTGCCCGAGCCGGCCGAGCGTTTTGCGGGCCGCAGCGGGCCGCTCGAACTGCTGGTGGTCGGCGGCAGCCTGGGTGCGCAGGTGCTCAACGAGACGCTGCCGCGCGCGCTGGCGCTGCTGGCCGGCCCCGAACAACCGCGTGTCACGCACCAGAGCGGCGCGCTGCGGCGCGACGCGGTGAAGGCGGCCTACGCCCAAGCGGGCCTGACCGAAGGCGTGGAGGTACTCGCCTTCATCGACGACATGGCGGCGTGCCTGGCGCGCGCCGACGTGGTGGTGTGTCGCGCCGGCGCCGTGACGGTGAGCGAGCTGTGCGCGGCCGGCGTCGCCAGCGTGCTGGTGCCGCTGGTGGTGAGCACCACTTCGCACCAGCGCGACAACGCGCAGTACATGGCGCAGTTCGGCGCCGCCGTGCACCTGGCGCAGCCGGAGTTGACCCCCGAGCGGCTGGCCGCGCTGCTGCGCGAACTTGGCCGCGAGCGGCTGCTCGCCATGGCGCAAAAGGCGCGCACGCTCAGCCGCCCGCGCGCCGCGGCACGCGTGGCCGACGAGATCGAGAAGTTGGTAACGAGCGCATGAACATGCACCGCGTCGCGCCGCCCCCGCGGGCCCAGCGCCGGGCCGCTCCCAAGCGGGCCCGCGCCCTCCCCTCGGGGGAGTGGCCGATGTATTCATCGGTCGAGGGGTCGTCATCCCGCAAGCGGGCCCGCGCCCTCCCCCCGGGGGAGTGGCCGACGTATTCGTCGGTCGAGGGGTCGTCATGAAACACGCCGTCAAGCACATCCACTTCGTGGGCATCGGCGGCGCCGGCATGAGCGGCATCGCAGAGATCTTGCACAACCTGGGCTATGTCGTTTCCGGCTCGGACCAGCAGGCCAGCCGCACCACGCGGCGCCTGGCCAAGCTCGGCATCCGCATCGCGATCGGGCACGACGCGGCCCACATCGTCGGCGCCGAGGCGGTGGTTACTTCGACGGCGGTGCGCGGC
The DNA here is from genome assembly GCA_031420735.1 of Methylibium sp. Classification (GTDB taxonomy): domain Bacteria; phylum Pseudomonadota; class Gammaproteobacteria; order Burkholderiales; family Burkholderiaceae_C; genus Methylibium. The sequence continues at coordinate 5,230 of JANONH010000610.1, read as the reverse complement.
GACAACGTTGAGGTCGTCGCGGCGCGCAGCAAGCGCGTGCCGGTGGTGCCGCGCGCGTTGATGCTCGCCGAACTCATGCGCCTCAAGCAGGGCATCGCCATCGCCGGCACCCACGGCAAGACCACCACCACCTCGCTGGTGGCCAGCGTGCTGGCCGAGGCCGGCCTCGACCCGACCTTCGTGATCGGCGGGCGCCTGGCCAGTGCCGGGGCGAACTCGCGGCTGGGCTCGGGCGACTACATCGTGGTCGAAGCCGACGAATCCGACGGCTCCTTTCTCAACCTCAGCGCGGTGCTCAGCGTGGTCACGAACATCGACGCCGACCACATGGACACCTACGGCCACGACCTGGGCCGCCTCAAGCACGCCTTCATCGAGTTCTTGCACCGCATGCCGTTCTACGGCGCGGCCATCGTCTGCACCGACGACCCGGGCGTGCGCTCCATCCTGCCCATGATCTCGCGCCCGATCGTGAGCTACGGCTTGGGCGAAGACGCGCACATCCGCGCGGTCGATGTGCAGGCGCTGCCGGGCGGGCAAATGCGCTTTACCGCGCAGCGGCGCAACGGCGTGGCGATGCCCGAGCTGGCGGTGACGCTCAACCTGCCGGGCGAGCACAACGTGCGCAATGCGCTGGCGGCCATCGCGGTCGCGGCCGAACTCGAGCTGCCCGATGCGCCGCTCGTCGCAGCGCTGGCCGCCTTCAGCGGCGTGGAGCGGCGCTTTCAGCGCCACGGCGAACTCCCGCTCGGCCAGGGCGCGAGCTTCACACTGGTCGACGACTACGGCCACCACCCGGTCGAGATGGCGGCCGTGATCGCCGCGGCGCGCGGCGCCTTCCCCGGCCGGCGCCTGGTGCTGGCCTTCCAGCCGCACCGCTACACGCGCACGCGCGATTGCTTTGAAGACTTCGTCAAGGTCATGAGCACCGCCGACGCCGTGCTGCTGGCCGAGGTTTACGCCGCCGGTGAAGCGCCCATCGTCGCCGCCGATGGCCGCGCGCTGGCCCGTGCCTTGCGCGTGGCGGCCAAGCTCGAGCCCCTGTTCGTGGACGATATCGATGCCATGGCAGCGGCCATTCTCGGCACCGCACAAGACGGCGACGTCGTCATCACCATGGGTGCGGGTTCGGTCGGCGCGGTCGCAGCCCAAGTGGTGGAGTCGAGTCGCACTGCGCAAGGAGAGTCGCCATGAACAGCACTGCAGCCCCATCGGTCGGCCGGGCCGGCGCGGTCGAACCCGCATCGTTCGGCAAGGTTGCCGTGCTCATGGGCGGCACCTCGGCCGAGCGCGACATCTCGCTCATGTCGGGCAAGGGCGTGCTGGCCGCGCTGCAAAGCCGCGGCGTCGATGCGCATGCCTTCGACCCGCGCGAGCACGAGCTGCTCGCGCTGCGCACCCAGGGTTTCGCGCGCTGCTTCATCGCGCTGCACGGCCGCCACGGCGAGGACGGCACGGTGCAGGGCGCGCTCGAGTTGCTCGGCCTGCCCTACACCGGCTCGGGCGTCATGGCCTCGGCCATCGGCATGGACAAGGTGATGACCAAGCGCGTGTGGCTGGCCGAAGGCCTGCCGACGCCGCGTTACGTCTGCCTCGCGCCGGGCGAGCAGACCGCAGAGCGCCTGGCGCGGCTGCCCGGCGAGCTGGGTCTGCCGCTCATCGTGAAGCCGCCGCACGAAGGCTCGTCGATCGGCGTGACCAAGGTCGAAAGCGCGGCGCAGATGAAGGACGCGGTGGCGCTCTCGGCCCGCCACGACCCCGACGTGCTGTGCGAAGAGTTCATCGACGGCATGGAGCTCACCTGCCCGGTGCTCGGCAGCGGCAGCACGGCCGTGGCGCTGCCGGTGATCCGCATCGTGCCGCCCGCGGCCGGCTACGACTACAACAACAAGTACTTCACCGACGAGGTGAAGTACCTGTGCCCGAGCGGCCTGGCGCCGGCCCAGGAAGCCGAAGTGCAGCGCATCGTGCTGGCCGCTTACCGCACGCTCGGCTGCCGCGGCTGGGGCCGCGCCGACCTCATGCTGCGCGCGGTCGACGGCCGGCCCTTCCTGCTCGAGATCAACACCTCGCCGGGCATGACCAGCCATTCGCTGGTTCCGATGTCGGCCAAAGCGGCGGGCATCGACTACGAAACCCTGTGCCTCTGCATCTTGCAGAGCGCGGCGCTCGACGGCTGAACGCACCGCACGCACCGCACCGAATCGCCGCCTCACCCGACCCGCCCTTAAAAGCTACAGCCGCAATCCGCATGGCCCCCCGCGCCCCCCGCCCACCTGCCCCGCCGGCCACGCCGCCGCTCGACCTGCGCGTCATGAACGCCGCCGCGAGCCTGCTGTTTGCAGTGGCGGCCATCGCGCTGCTGGGGCTCTTGCTCGGCTGGGTGACGCGCTCGCCGCGCTTCACGATCGAGCGCATTCACATCGAGGGCGACTTCGAGCATGGCAACCTCGCGTCGGTGCGCGCGAACGCTCTGCCCAAGCTGCAAGGCAATTTTTTCAGTCTCGACCTGGCGCGTGCGCAGGCGGCGTTCCAGTCGGTGCCGTGGGTGCGCCGCGCCATGGTGCAGCGCCTGTGGCCCAACCGGCTGGCGGTGCGGTTCGAGGAGCACCGCGTTGCGGCCTGGTGGCAGGTGGACGAAGGCGATGACAAGCTGGTCAACGAGCAGGGCGAGGTGTTCGAAGCCAACCCTGGCGACGTCGAAGACGAGGACCTGCCGGTGCTCGCCGGGCCGGCCGGCTCGTCGGCCGCGGTGCTGGCGATGCACCGGCGCCTGGCGCCGGTGTTCGGCGCCATCGGTGCGCAGAGCGCCCGGCTCACGATGAGCGCACGCGGCTCCTGGCGCGCCGTGCTCGACAGTGGCGCCGCGGTCGAGATGGGCCGCGGCAGCGACGACGAAGTGCTCGCCCGCACGCAGGCCTTCGTTGCCACCTTGCCGCAGCTCACCGAGCGCTACCAGCGCCCGCTCGCGCACGCCGACCTGCGCCACGCCGACGGCTACGCGCTGCGGCTGGTGGGCATCGGCACCGTGGCACCCGGCGCGCCGGGCACCCAACCCAAGAAATAGAAGAACGGGGAAACGCATCCATGGTCAAGGAATACAAGGATCTCGTGGTGGGCCTGGACATCGGCACCGCCAAGGTGATGGCGGTGGTGGCCGAGGTGCTGGCCGACGGCGAGCTGCGCTTGGCGGGCATCGGCACGGCCGTCTCGCACGGCTTGAAGCGCGGCGTGGTGGTCAACATCGACGCCACCGTGCAGTCGATCCAGCAGGCCTTGAAGGAGGCCGAGATGATGGCCGACTGCAAGATCACGCGCGTCTACACCGGCATCACCGGCAGCCACATCCGCGGCCAAAACTCCACCGGCATGGTGATCGTGCGCGACAAGGAGGTGACGCCGGTGGACGTGGCACGCGTGATCGAAACCGCCAAGGCCATCAACATTCCCAACGACCAGCGGCTCCTGTTGGTGGAGCCGCAAGAATTCGTCATCGACGGCCACGAGGTCAAGGAGCCGATCGGTATGTCGGGCGGGCGCTTGGAGGTCAAGGTGCACATCGTGACCGGTGCGCAGAGCGCGGCCGAGAACATCGTCAAGTGCGTGCGCCGCTGCGGGCTGGAGGTGGAGCAACTGGTGCTCAACCCGAGTGCAAGCAGCCACGCCGTGCTCACCGCCGACGAAAAGGACCTGGGCGTGGCGCTGGTCGACATCGGGGCGGGCACCACCGACGTCTCCATCTTCACCGCCGGCGCGGTGCGCCACACGGCCGTGATCCCGATCGCCGGCGACCTGATCACCAGCGACATCGCGATGGCGCTGCGCACGCCCACCAAAGACGCCGAGGAGATCAAGGTCGAGCACGGCGTGGCCAAGCAACTGCTGGCCGACCCCAACGAGCAGCTCGAAGTGCCGGGCCTGGGCGACCGCGCGCCGCGCATGCTTTCGCGCCAAGCGCTGGCCGGTGTGATCGAGCCGCGCGTGGAAGAGATTTTCTCGCTGGTGCACCAGGTGATCCGCGAAAGCGGCTACGAGGAGCTGCTCTCCAGCGGCATCGTGCTCACCGGCGGCTCGGCGGTCATGCCCGGCATGGTGGAGCTGGGCGAAGACATTTTCTTGAAACCGGTGAGAAAGGGCTTGCCCCTCTACGCCGGCGCATTGAACGACATGGTGGCCAACCCGCGGTCGGCCACCGTCATGGGCTTGCTCGAAGAAGCGAGGCTCGCGCGCACGCGCGGCATGAAGGCAGCGCAGCAGGAGGGGTCCATCAAGACCCTGTTCGGCCGCGTCAAGGATTGGTTCATCGGGAATTTTTAGGTCGGGCTTTCGACCACTCAACCGGCATGGCAACTGCACACACGAAGGAGCGTCATATGGGAATCGAAATGATTGAAGAGTTTCAAATGGGCACCTGCATCAAGGTGATCGGCGTCGGCGGTGGCGGCGGCAACGCCGTCGACCACATGATCAGCGAGGGCGTGCAGGGGGTGGAATTCATCTGCGCCAACACCGACGCGCAGGCGCTGCACCGCTCGCGCGCGGACCTGCTCATCCAACTGGGCACCACCGGCCTGGGCGCGGGCTCCAAGCCGGCCGCTGGCATGGCCGCGGCCGAAGAGGCCGAAGGCCGAATCCGCGACGCCATTCAAGGCGCCCACATGATCTTCCTCACCGCCGGCATGGGCGGGGGCACCGGCACGGGTGCTGCGCCGGTGATCGCGCGCGTGGCCAAAGAGATGGGCATCCTCACCGTGGGCGTGGTCACCAAGCCCTTCGAATTCGAGGGTGGGCGGCGCATGAAGCAGGCCGAGGCGGGCCTGGCCGAACTCGAGGCCAACGTCGATTCGCTCATCGTCATCTTGAACGAAAAGCTGCTCGAGGTGCTGGGCGACGACGTCTCGCAAGACATGGCCTTCAAGCAGGCCAACGACGTGCTCAAGAACGCCGTGGGCGGCATCGCCGACATCATCCACATCGACGCCTCCATCAACGTCGACTTCGAGGACGTGAAGACGGTGATGAGCGAGCCCGGCAAGGCCATGATGGGCACCGCCATCGCCAGCGGCCCCGACCGCGCGCACAAGGCAGCCGACGCGGCGGTGGCCTGCCCGCTGCTCGAAGGCATCGACCTCTCGGGCGCCAAGGGCGTGCTGGTGCTCATCGCCGCGAGTCGCGCGAGCTTGAAGCTCAGCGAGAGCAAGAACGCGATGAACACCATCCGCCGCTACGC
>JANONH010000609.1:0-9804 GCA_031420735.1 Methylibium sp. | reverse complement strand
GCAGCACATGCAAAAGGCTTTGGCGCAGATGAATATCCAGTTGGCCAACGTCATCTCCGACGTGGTGGGCCAGACGGGCAGAAGATTTTGCGCGCCATCGTGGCCGGTGAGCGTGATGAGCTGGTGTTGGGCGCGATGAAGCCCGCGGCCCGACCAAAGCCTTGCGGGGTGGCGGTTGTTTCTTTCTGGGCGCAAACAGAAACACCGACTCACCGGGACCGAGGGCGGTGCGGCGACCGAGCGATTTCTGGTACCCCGGCATGAGCGCGGGCGCCGCACCGTCCTCGGGCCAAGCGCGATCGACCACGAAGCGGACCTTGAGTTTCGGCAATCGGCCTGTTTGCAGACCGCCGTTGTCATCCGTTTGAACGCCAAACCGTGTAAGCAGCGCCCCGCGGCGCGGCGCGGGGCGAGCCGACCTTCGGGCGTTGGCGGGCCGCTCGGCCACGCGCGGCGCGGGGCGGACCACGGGCCGCCGTGCGATCGGGGCACAGCCAGGGAGCCCACGCAGGCAGCAGCCCGCCGCGCGCGCGGCACAATCCGCCCATGGCCGAGCGCACCATCCCCCTCCTCGACCTCCGCCGCAGCCAGCCCGCGCCGCGCGTGCCGCTTGCCCCCGGGCAGCCCGACGCCCAGCTTGCCGACCGGCTGGGCCGGCCGCTGCGCGACCTGCGCATTTCGGTCACCGACCGTTGCAATTTCCGTTGTAGCTACTGCATGCCCAAGGAGGTGTTCGACAAGCACCACCGCTTCTTGCCGCACGCCGAGCTGCTCAGCTTCGAAGAAATCACCCGGCTGGCGCGCGTGTTCGCGCTGCACGGTGTTGCCAAGCTTCGCCTGACCGGCGGCGAGCCGCTGCTGCGCAAGAACCTCGAAGTGCTGGTCGGGCAGCTTGCCGCGCTGCGCACGCCCGAAGGCCGCCCGCTCGACCTCACGCTCACCACCAACGGCTCGCTTCTTGCGCGCAAGGCGCGCGCGCTCAAGGACGCCGGCCTCGAACGCGTGACGGTGAGCCTGGACGCGCTCGACGACGGCGTCTTTCGGCGCATGAACGACGTCGACTTTCCGGTCGCCGACGTGCTGGCCGGCATCGAGGCCGCAGCCCTGGCGGGCCTGGCGCCGATCAAGGTGAACATGGTGGTCAAGCGCGGCACCAACGACCAGGAAATCCTGCCGATGGCGCGCTTTTTCCGCCAGGCCTTTGGCGCCCAGGTGGTGCTGCGCTTCATCGAATACATGGACGTCGGCGCCACCAATGGTTGGCGCATGGACGAAGTGCTGCCCTCGGCGCGGGTGGTGGAGCGCATCCACGCGGCCCACCCGCTTCGCGCGCTCGCGCCGGCCGCACCGGGCGAAACCGCCGAGCGCTGGGCCTATGCCGACGGCGCCGGCGAGGTGGGCGTCATCTCGAGCGTCACGCAGGCCTTTTGCGGCGACTGCAACCGCGCGCGCCTGTCGACCGAAGGCAAGCTCTACCTGTGCTTGTTCGCCTCGCGCGGCCACGACCTGCGCGCCCTGCTGCGCGACCCGGCCGGCTACACCGACCTGCAGATCGCCGCGGCCGTGGGCGCCATCTGGCAAGGTCGCACCGACCGCTATTCCGAACTGCGCGGCAGTGCCGCTGGGGCCGAGCTCGCCGCGGCCAAGGTCGAGATGAGCTACATCGGCGGTTGACGCAAGCCGGCTTTAACGAAAAACCGTGTCGACCTATCACTCGAGAACGCCAGCGACGCCTTGCGGCCCCAGCCCGGCCAGCGCAGGCGCGGGCGCGGGCGGCCCGGCGCAACGCAGAGCCCGATGATCGCGCCCGCCGACATCACCGGCCTTATTCTGGCCGGCGGCCGCGGCAGCCGCATGGGCGGCGTCGACAAGGGACTGCAGCCGTATCGCGGCCTGCCGATGGCGCTGCACACGCTCATGCGCCTGGCGCCGCAGGTCGGCGAGGTGCTCATCAACGCCAACCGCAACCTGGGCGCCTACGAAAGCTTCGGCGTGCCGGTGTGGCCCGACTCCAGCGCCGACTTCCCCGGCCCGCTCGGCGGCTTCCTGGTCGGCCTCGAGCGCTGCGAAACGCCCTACCTCGTCACCGTGCCTTGCGACACACCCGATTTCCCTCACGATCTGGTGTCGCGACTGGCCGAAGCCTTGCAATCGCAGGGGGCCGACCTGGCGGTGGCACGCTCGCCCGACGCCGCAGCGCCCGGCGGCGGCGCGGGCACTGCGCCCCGGCTGCAGACGCAGCCGGTGTTCTGCCTCATGCGCAGCGGCTTGGTGGAAGACCTGCTCGTCTTCATGCAGGCCGGCGGTCGCAAGATCGACCAATGGAGCGCGCGCCACCGCACGGCTTTTGCCGACTTCGGCGATGCCAGCGCCTTCGTCAACGCCAACACGCTGGCCGAACTGCAGCAACTCGAGGCCGGCAATGGCTAAGGCCTCGCCCTCGCCCGCCGACTGCGCGGCGCCAGCAGCCAGCGAGCGCCCCGCGATTCGCCGGCTCGGACCGGCCGACCTGGCTGCCTACAAAAGCCTGCGCGACGAGGCCTTGCGGCTGCACCCCGAGGCCTTTACTTCCGACCATGAGAACCAGCGCTCGCGCTCGCCCGAAAGCTACCTCGGCCGCCTGGGCCTGGGCGAACCGCTCGGCGGCAGCTTGCTGCTCGGCGCCTTCGCGGCCGCAGCCGGCGCCCCGCGCCTCGTGGGCTCGGTCGGCCTCGAGCGCGAGGTGCGCCAGAAGACGCGCCACATCGCCTGGCTCATCGGCCTGATGGTGCTGCCCGCATCCACCGGCCAGGGCACCGGCCGCGCCCTGGTCGAAGCCCTGATCGCCGAGGCGCGCCTGGCCAACGGACTGCAACTCATCGCGCTCAGCGTGAACGCTTCCAGCCTGCGCGTGGTGCGGCTCTACGAGCGCGCCGGCTTCGTGCGCTACGGGCTCTTGCCGCGCGCGGTACGCCTGCAAGACGCGCGCGGCGAGCGCTACTACGACAACGCGCAGATGATGCTGGTGCCCTGAACCCAGACCGAGCGAGCCCCCCGCCATGACCGCAGCCACGCACCGCCCGTCCCTGCAGGACATCGCCTCCTGCGTGGCCGGCTACGACCCCCAGGCGCTGAGCGTCGAGCAGGCGCAGGACTTCATCGCGCGTTTCGTGCCGCAGGTCGGTGCGGTCGAACAAGTGGCGCTGCGCAGCGCGCTCGGTCGCGTGCTCGCCGAAAACCTGGTCTCGCCGATCGACGTGCCGGCCAACGACAACTCAGCAATGGACGGCTATGCGCTCTGGGGTGCCGTGCTCGCGGCCGACGCGCCGACCACCTTGCGCGTCGCCGGCACCGCCTATGCGGGCCAGGCCTTCGAGGGCCGGGTGCTCGAGGGCGAATGCGTGCGCATCATGACGGGCGCCGTCATGCCGGTCGGCCTGGACACCGTGGTGCCGCAGGAGTTCGTCACCGTCTCATCGGGCAGCGTGGTGGTGCCGGCCGGCGTGGTGCGCGCGGGCGACAACCGGCGCCTGGCTGGCGAAGACCTGGCGCAGGGCGAGGTGGCGCTCTCCGCAGGCCGGCTGCTGCGCCCGGCCGACATTGGCCTGGCGGCTTCGCTCGGACGCGCCGAGTTGCCGGTGCGCCGACGCCTGCGCGTGGCCTTCTTTTCCACCGGCGACGAATTGCGCTCGCTCGGCGAGCCGCTCGCGCCCGGCTGCGTCTACGACAGCAACCGCTACACGCTGCACGCCATGCTCACGCGCCTGGGCGTGGAGGTGCTCGATTTCGGCGTGGTGCGCGACGACCCGGCGGCGCTCGAGGCGGCGTTTCGCAGCGCGTCGGAGAACGCCGACGCCGTCATCACCTCCGGCGGCGTGAGCGTCGGCGAGGCCGACCACACCAAGGCGGTAATGGCACGCCTGGGCGAGGTGGCGTTCTGGCGCATCGCCATGCGCCCGGGGCGGCCGATGGCCTTCGGCCGCGTCGTCTCCGGTGGCCAGCATGCCGTCTTGTTCGGCCTGCCGGGCAATCCGGTGGCGGTGATGGTGACCTTCTATGCCTTCGTGCGCGGCGCCTTGCTCGTCATGGCCGGTGCCACGCCGATCGCCCTGCCCATGCTGCGGGCGCGCGCGAGCCAAGCCATCCGCAAGAAGCCGGGCCGCACCGAATACCAGCGCGGCATCGTCGCGCGCGCCGCCGACGGCGACTGGGACGTGACGCTCACCGGCGCCCAGGGCTCGGGCATCCTGCGCTCGATGTCGGTGGCCAACGGCCTGGTCGTGTTGCACCATGGGCAAGGCGACGTCGCCCGCGGCGAGCCGGTCGACGTGTTGCCCTTCGACGGCCTGATGTAGCGGCGCACCAGCTTTCGCCGCTCGTTCTGCGCCTTCACTCGGATGAGCCCCATGCAGCACTCGGCAGACATCGCCATCCTCGGCGCCGGCACTGCGGGCCTGAGCGCCTACCGCGCCGCGCGCAAGCATACCGAACGCGTGCTGCTCATCGACCCGGGGCCGCTCGGCACCACCTGCGCGCGCGTTGGCTGCATGCCGAGCAAGCTGCTCATCGCCGCGGCCGAGGCGGCGCACGAAGCCCGGCATGCCGGGCGCTTCGGCGTCGATGCGCTCGGCGTGCGCATTGACGGCGAGCGCGTCATGGCGCGCGTGCGCAGCGAGCGCGACCGCTTCGTCGGCTCCGTGCTCGAGGGCATGCGCGACATCGACGCCGCGCACTTTTTGGCCGGGCGCGCCCGCTTCACCGGGCCCCACACGCTGCAGGTCGCGGGGCCAGGCGACGAGGCGCACGTCGTTCGGGCCGAGCGCATCGTCGTGGCCACCGGCGCGCGGCCCGAGGTGCCCGGCGCATGGCGCGCCGCGCTCGGCGAGCGCCTGCTCGTCAACGACGATGTGTTCGAGTGGTCCGCCTTGCCGCGCTCGGTGGCGGTGGTCGGTGCCGGCGTCGTCGGCCTGGAACTCGCCCAGGCGCTGCACCGCCTCGGCGTGCGGGTGCGCCTGCTCGGTCGCGGGCGCTGCGCCGGCCCGCTCACCGACCCGGCACTGGCGCTCGTGGCGCGGCGCGCCTTCGAGACGGCGCTGCCGCTCGAACTCGAGGCCGAGGTGCTGAGCGTGGCCCGAGAAAGCGACGAGGTGGTGCTCGGGTGGCGCTCGCCGGCCGGCGAACGCCACGAACGTTTCGATTTCCTGCTCGCGGCCACCGGACGCCGCCCCAACGTCGACGCGATCGGCCTCGAGCACAGCGGACTTGCGGTGGGCGAGCACGGCGTGCCGCAACACGATCCACAGACCGGCCAGGCCGGTGCCTCGCACGTCTTCGTGGCCGGCGACGCCAGCCACGAACGGCCGGTGCTCCACGAAGCCGCCGACGCCGGGCACATTGCCGGCGATAACGCCGGGCACTACCCGGCCGTGGTGCGCCACCCGCGGCGCACCGCGCTGGCCATCGTGTTCACCGAACCCCAGATCGCACTGGCCGGCCACACGCACCGCGAGTTGGGTGCGGCGGGCTTGGCCTTCGCCACCGGCCGCGTGAGCTTTGAGGACCAGGGCCGCAGCCGCGTCATCGGCCGCAACCTCGGTGCGCTGCACGTCTACGCCGAGCGCAACACGCACCGGCTGCTGGGCGCCGAAATGGTCGGGCCAGCGGCCGAGCACCTGGGCCACCTGCTGGCCTGGGCCATCGGCCGCGGCGACACGGTCGATCAGGTGCTGGCCCAGCCCTTTTACCACCCGGTAATCGAAGAAGGCCTGCGCACGGCCCTGCGCGACCTGCGCCGTTCGCTCGACCACGACCCGCCCTGCGACGACTGCCGCCCGGGCGAATAAGTGCCTGCCGTGTGTTAAAAACTTCACGACCGATAATCAAGACGGTGTTACCAAACACCTTAGCCCAAGCGGTCGCCTCTTAGACTTTCTACGCAGAAGGCCAATAGACGACCCTTCAGCCCGTTCTTCGCGATCGTTAGGTTTGCAGGAAGGATCTGTTTGTCGCCGCACCTGGTACCCATCCTCCTGTTCGCCGCAGCCTTCGGGCTGTGCGTCTACCTCCCGCATGCGGCTCTCGAGATGGTGCGGCATGCCCGTGCCACCCATCATCGCGCCCGACCGTCGGCTTGGCTGCTGCTCGCTGCCCTTAGCTGGGGCACGATGGCCTGGACCGCATCCCTCTTGACCGTGCTTGCGCTGCACCCAAATGGCGAGCTGACACACGACCCACTGCTGCTGCTCGCCTCCTTGCTAGCGAGTTTGGTCGTTGGCTTGGGCCTCATCGCGACGTTCACAGCAACCACGGTCAGCTGGCGTCGTGCACCGGCCATCGCCGGGGGGCTGTTTTTGGTGCTGCTCTCTATGTCGGAGCTGTTGTTGGTGTCGATCGATTCGGCCGATTCCTGGGCCGTCGTGCGCGAACTCGCCTGGGCGCCCCTGGCTGCGCTGGCCCTGGCCAGCACCTGCCTGGTTGCCTTCATCGTGTGGGGCAGCGGCCTCGCTTTGCTTTCGCGGCGTCAGAGCCTCGTCTTGCCCGCCGTGAGCGGCGTGGCTCTCTTCGCAGGCTTCTCGCTGCTCGCGCGCGGCCTGCACCTCACGTCGGCGCTCGGCGTGCCGGGGCCGCGCTCGGCGCATGTGGCACTGCTCGCCGGCTCTGCTGCCCTGCTGGGCCTTGCGTTCACGCGCATGCTCGCAAAGATCGATCGCCGCTGGCTCGCAAGCGCCGAGGGCGCGGAGCAGTTGCTGCGTCAGGCCAATAGCGACCTGCACGGGTTGGCCTACAAGGATGCGCTCACCCAGTTGCCCAACAGGCTCGTTTTCGAAGACAAGCTCTCAGTGGCAGTGGCCCGCGTGGACGCCAACGAATCGCGCCTTGCGCTGCTGTTCATCGACCTCGACAGCTTCAAACCCGTGAACGACTCGTTCGGCCACGGCTGCGGCGACCTGGTGCTGGCCGAGGTGGGCCGGCGCCTGCGCGCGCTGGCCCGCTCGGGCGACACCATGGCGCGCGTGGGCGGTGACGAATTTCTCGTGCTGCTCGAAGGCGGCGCCGACGAAAAGGCGGCCGCTCAGCTTGCCACCCGCATTCAGACCGACCTCACCCAGCCCTACGACCTCGGCGGGCGCAGCGTCGCGGTGTCGTGCTCGATCGGCATCGCGCTCTATCCGCAAGACGGCGCGCACACAAAACTGATTGCCCGCGCGGACGCCGCCATGTACGCCGCCAAGCGCAGTGGCGGCTCCTGCTACTGCTTTTTCGAGCCGGACATGGAGGCCGACGCCCACCACTCCCCGGACCTGCACCACGACCTGCGGGACGCGTTGGAGCACGGTGAATTCGAGCTGTTCTACCAGCCTCAGATCGACGCTCGAAGCGCCAAAGTCACCGCAACCGAAGCACTGCTGCGCTGGAATCACCCGCAGCGCGGCATGATCGGGCCAGCCATCTTCATCCCGGTGGCCGAGCGCTTCGGCCTCATGGGGGCGCTTGGCAACTGGGTCCTCGAAGACGCCTGCCGCCAAGCCCGGGCCTGGCAAGAGGTCGGCTGGCCGACGCGCGTGATGGTCAACCTCTCGTCGTTCCAAATGCGCCAGGACGACCTGGTCGAGCGCGTTGCCGCGGCTCGCCAGCGCCACGGCATCGACCATTCGATGCTCGGCTTCGAGATCGCCGAATCGGTGGCAATGGAGAACACGCGCACGACCAAAGCAACTTTTCAGCGCCTGGGCGCAGCCGGCTACCGCCTCTCGATCGATAACTTCGGTGCCGGCTATTCGAGCCTCGGGCATTTGCGCACCCTGGCGGCCAAAGAATTGAAGATCGACAGCAGCTTTGTGCAAGCCGCCCCGGAAACGCCCGACGCACAGGCGGTGTTCGACGCAATGGTCCGCATGGGCCATGCTTTGGGCCTCGAGGTGGTTGCCAAGGGGGTGGAAACCGAACAACAGCGCGACATCGCGCTCGCCATGGGTTGCGACCAAGTCCAAGGCCACTTTCTCGCCAAGCCGATGTCGGCAAGCGCCGTGCTGCGCTGGGCCACCGAACTCCACCCGCAACACGCCGCAAGCGAAGCCGCTCCGCTGGCCCGCGTGGTGCCGCTACCGCATGGCCCAGTCGACCCGGCTCTCGAGAAAGACAGCCGCTACATGGGCTATCTCGACAGCGTGCGCGACGCGCTCGGCCGGGTGTCCGGCTTCTCGAAGCTTTAGCTTTAGCGGTAGCCGCGAAACCGACACCGCCGCGCCCAGGTGTCTGTCGGGACGGCCTTGCGGGACTGCCTTGTGGGCCTCCATCGCGCCTGAGCGGCCGGAGCAAGACCGCCTCGCCAAGCGGCACCTACATCACCCGCTCAACCCGCTCAATTGGTCGCCGCGAACTCGTTATTGGAAAAGGCGACGTTGTGCACCCAGACGTCTTGCTGCATGAGAGTCGCGAGCTTGTGCAGCAGATTGGTCTTTGAGGCGAGCACGGGCACGAGGTCGATCTGGGCCAAGGCTTTGACGTCGCTCAGGCGCGAGATGCGCGCGGGCTTGTCGACCGCGACGATGACCCGCCCGCTTTCGTCCTGCATGAGCGGCAATGCGCGCGCCCACAGCGCGAGCCTCGGCGCAATGCGCTGCAGCGCGGCGGGCTCTATGGGAAAGCGAGACAGGTCCACGAGCGGGTAACCCATCTTGCAGGCGAGCGCCGTGTGCAGGTCGGCGCGACCCAGCAGCCCTTCGCGCACCAGCATTTCGCCCAGTGGCACGTCCGCCGTCTGGCGCACCAGCGCGCGCTCGAGTTGCCCGGCGGTCAGCAAGCCCAGGTCGATGAGCGACTGGCCCATCGGCATGACGGTCATGCGCTTCTGGTGCTCGATTGCAGCCAGCAAGTCGGCCGGCGTGGTGACCCAGCGGTCCTGGGCGATCTGCTCGGCCGAGCGCCCGAATTCGACCTTGACGTAGGCCGAGCGGGGAATGAAGGCGCGTTCGAGTGAACGCTCGTCGTCGATCGGGCAAAACAGGTAGAGCCCTTCGGCACGCTCCACGTGCCCTGCCGTGCGCCCTTCGAGCGTGCGGCCGGCTTCCACCAGCCAGAGCTTGTAATTGCGCTCCTGTGCCGCGACGGGCACCCGCTCGACCGGCACGCCGGCACGCGGCGGCGCCGGTGTCAGGGGTGCGACAAGCGTGAGCTTGCGGAACATGGCAAACGGCAGGGACACGTCGGAGGCGCCGCCGGGAAAGCGCACCGTGATGCAGGCGCCACGCGAGTCGAGGCGAACCAGCATGACTTCCACCGTCGCGCCGCTGCGGCTCTCGACGCGGCAGGCCTGGCCCTCGCCACGCTCGGCGGATTCGCCGAGGGGCCAGGCAAACGGCGGCGCCGGCCACTCGTTCTGCCCGGGATCGTCGTGGACGATCTCGGGAAAGGGCATGGAAGTTTCAGGGTAGTAAGGTGCCATGGTGTCGAGGATCAACGCTTGGAATATGGCGTGCCGGGCGCGTTTGTTCAAGCCCACGCTGGCCCAGACAGGGTCATGTGCAGGCGCTTTCCACATAAAGCTCGCGTGCGTTTCGCACACAAGGCGCCGCAGAGATCGCCCGGGTCCGGCAGCTCTTGCCCCGGCTAGCGCTGCGCGGCGCTAGGTCTGGGCTTGCTTGCGCTGGGGGCGCGCGCTCTCTTGATGGCGCGAATCGTCGTTTTCGCGAATCACGCCGCCGAGGTCGACCGGCACGGCGCTGTGCGCGAAACGGCCGGTCAAGGCGCCCCCGACCTGGAGCGCGCCACGCTCGTAGAGAGCCCAGATTTCGGCGCCGAATTCGCTCGTGAGGAGCGGCGGCG